>VSOA01000194.1 GCA_009774585.1 Lachnospiraceae bacterium | reverse complement strand
CCTGTATATAGATCAACATGATAATAAAGAAAATTGTTCCGATAAAACTTATCAATAAATCATAAAATTTTATACCTCTATTTGCATAATATCCGCTTCCTGATTTCATGAAAAAAACATTACTGTACACATAACAATATTCAAAAGTAAACATGACCAGAACAAACGGAAATATCAATCCCTCAAAAACGGAATAAATAATAATCATACTGGAGACAAACCACATAACAGCAACACAATAGGCAACGTTCCCAAATCTGAGGATCATAGGAATCGCAATGCCATCTAATATAATCAGTGTAAGTATCGCCGTAAGGTTGTGCATCCTATAGCGTATATTCATATATAAGAGCATTGCACAGCCAAGCGTAAGAACAAGCACCGGTGCCACCAATTTCCCTATCGTCCCAACCATCACAAAAACCGGCAGTATTCCGATACCTTCTACAATGGCCATTGCCAGAAAAAGGTTCAAATTAAATTCGGTAAGTTCCATACCGCTTATTTTTTTATTTAAAATACGATTCAGCTTACCTTTCATAGTTTTCAGCCTTCTCACTCTTATTTGCCGTGTAAATAATTTTCTCTTTCGGGAGACATTCTCTCAATATCTTCTCAAATTTATCCCTCTCAATCGGCTTGGAAAGATACTCGTCAAAACCTGCATCCAAAAACATTTCTCTCGCACCGCTGACCGCATTTGCCGTAAGCGCGGCAATCGGTACTGTATCAAGCCCGTTTACTTCAAGCTTTCTGATATTTTTCAGTGTATCGATGCCGTCCATCTCAGGCATCATATAATCAAGAAAAATAAGATCAACGCACTCCTGCTGCAGCATTTTGAGACACTCCTTGCCGCTTATGGCAACCGATACCTGTGCCTGATAATGCTTCAAAAGACTTGTCGCCACTTCCAGATTCACAACATTGTCATCCACCACCATAATACGTGCATCCGGACATATGAATTCACCTTTATATCCTATACGGCGAATCGTACTGTTCTGTTTTTCCCTAAGAAGCGCATCCAGATTCAGACAGTTGACAGGTCTTGCAAAAGTCGTCTTTACAAGCACATCATCGTAAGCAACAAGGTCAGAACCAATGAGAATAACAGATTGCGGACTCAATAATTCCGCCAGCTTGCTTTTCATGATTTCATACCGCTCTGAAGCGATCATAAGATGCGTATAGCTTTTATCCGTACATTCCTCCATAAAAAAAGTATCTGTATATGCCTGACAAAAATCCACCTTCATGTCATGCAGCGTCTTGGCAAATACGCTGCCCTGCAGATTCGTATTTTCATAGAATAATACTTTTAGTCGTTCGCCTGCCACTTTATTAACCAAAGCTTTATCGAGTACATATTTCTGCGGGATGTCAAAATAATATCTTCTCTTTGCAGTTTCCTCTTCCATAACCAGCTTCCCGCCCATAAGCCGAATCAGGCGGTGGGTCAACGGCAGTGCCTCTTCTTCCTCCGTCTCCATAGCACTGTTGTGATAAAGCTGTTCCTTATATGAATACAAGAAAGTACCTTCGGCATAAACTTCGACCGTCAGGCGTATCTGCTTATCTCCATTGTCTTCCTTGCCGATATGCAGCCGTATGTTTCCTCCCTCCAGCGACTTCATAATTCCATTCGGAATATTCAGCATAAGCTGACGCACGATTGTCTCATCACCATACAGCTGCGCCGGAATGTCCGGTTCAATCTCCACAAACAAATCCGTTCCGTGATCCGCGTAACGCACGGAAAGGACATTGATCAACTCATTACAGATATTGCCTATATCATAGGGTTTATCTGCAATAACCAAGTCACTGCCATCCAATTTAGAAAATTCCATTAATTCATTTATGATAGAAAGAAGCGCTTTGCTGGAATTCGCAATATGAAATGCATTCTCTTTGATACGGTCATCCGCATCCTGATCGAGAAGAAGTTCCGTAATACCTAAGATAGCGTTGAGGGGCGTCCTGATTTCATGGGAAACATTAACCAGAAACATATTTTTGGCGTAACTAAGCTGTTCTGCCTCCTGTTCCATAGCTGTGCTCTTCTCGATTTCTCTTCGCAGTATTTTATTGCGGTAAGAAATCAGCAGCCCGCACACCGTACCCGTGATAAACAGTGCGAACATAATCCTGCAAAAAAGGACAAAATTATATGGGGCATTCCCCTCTATGGACGCATCGGGCAGCGCCGCTTTTTCGAGCATATGCCGGATACAGACAATGTCTATTATCACATTAAGCGTAATAAACAAGTACGCCCATTTTTTCTTTAACAGAATCGACGTAAATGCAATGCCCGTAAGAAAATATACCGGAAAATCGTACACAGCATAGGGCACATAGCATGATGAAAGCGGCACCAGAAAAAGATGCATCACAATGAGATAACCGACAGATATCCTGTTAATCTTATCTGTCCTGCTTTCGGCATACATGGCCGCCAGCGTGAAAATGACGCCTGCGGATAGAAGAATCGGTACGTGTACATCTATCCGCAGAAGAAGTGTAAAGAGCACCAGCATAAAGCACTCCAGTAAGCTGAGTACCATTGCCGCGTGGAACAGTAATATTTCTGCCGGTAATTCTATATTTAAATATTTTTCCAAATGCTGTTTCGCTGTCATACCGGAACCCCTTTTATTTAACCAGCAACATTCTTAATTTCATTTTCAACAGACAGGAAAATGTCTACAAGTTCCGGGTCAAAACATGTGAATTTCATAAATTTTATTTTCATGATAGCTTCCTGATGACTGAGCGTCTTGCCGCCCACCGCAATGTTGCGCAGATTATCATATGTATCCACAATTGATAATACTCTGGCCTCTATCGGAATATCCTTGCCTTCTAATCTGTCAGGATATCCTTTACCGTCCCATCTCTCATGATGACTGCGGCACATATTATGAGCATAATTCATAAAGTTATTTTCACCGGCACTCAATTGCGTAACTTTAGAAAGAGTGTCTGCTCCCAGAGTCGTATGCGTCTTGACTGCCTCACGTTCAAACTCGCTCTCTTTTCCCATTCTCACATTATTTAAATATTGATCTGCAATACACAATTTACCGATATCATGAACCTGTGCCGCAAAGCATATCGTGATACCGTCATCCGCGGTCAGATTATGCTTCCCGTTTCTTATAAGCGCACTGATCAGCACATCCATATATTTTTCTATCCGTCTTGCATGATCTCCGCCGAATCCGTATCTTTTGGTCAGCAGATCTACAAACATCGCCACAATCGAATACTGCAGTTCCAGATTTTTCTTGTTCTTATCCTGCACCAGATTATTCAACGAACGATTCATATCTGCAAGTTTTCTCTGCTGTGACAAAAGCTGAATCTGAATATCCACACGTTTTTTTAATAAATTTGCAGTATACGGTTTCTTAATATAATCCACTGCACCCAGATTATAGCTTTCCAGTTCTGTAGTATCGTCATCCTGCGCAGTCAAAAAGACTATCGGAATGTTGATTAGTTTGGGAATATTCTTCATCTCTGAAATAACCTGAAACCCGTTTACATTCGGCATATCCACATCCAGAAGCACCAAGTCGGGAAGTTCCGGCATATCATTTAAACACTCCAGCGCAGAAATACCTGATGATACCGGAATTACTTCATATTCATCTTCCAAAGTCTTTCTTGCCATAATTAAATTCGCCATATTATCGTCTACAATCATTACCCGATACATAATCCCACCCCTTATTCATCATATTTTATTTGCGCAACACATTCAGAACCCCCATACTTATCCGCGTGTACGTCATCGATTTGTCATAAGTTTTATCATCGCCTGATTCAATCCGTCCACGGTCAGTTTGTACATCGGAATCAGTCCTTTAATTGCTGTCTCAGCCTCTCTCCACGGCGCATGCCCCGGGGCCATCTTCGGATTAAGCCATACAATCTTCTTATAATGTCTCTTCATCAACATCAGCCATTCCATGCCTGACAGTCCGCCGTTAGGACCTCTGTAATTACCTGATGTAGAGTATAACTCCTCCGGCGCCATTGCCGCGTCTCCGACAATAATCACCTTGTAATCGCTGTCCAGATTACGGAACATCCACTCTGTCTCAATCCAGTCTCCGTTCTCGCACTCCGGTGTATTATACAGATTGGAATAAATACAGTTATGAAAAAAGTAAGTTTTCACATCTTTATAATGGTTTGATTTATACACGGAATGAAACAATTCATTCAAAAGCGTCGTATACGGAATCATCGTGCCGCCCGAGTCCATAAGAAGAAGTAGTTTCACCGCATTCTTCCGCGGTTTCTCCATCACAATCTGCAGACAGCCGCCATTGTTGCATGTGGCGTCCACCGTTCCGCCTATATCAAGTTCCGTCTTCGGAATCTCCAGTTTCGTGGAAAACTGCCGCAGCTTCCTGAGCGCCATCTGGAACTGTCTGTTGTCCAATACCTTGTCATTGCGAAAATCCCGGTATTTTCTTGCACCAATCACCTGAAAAGCCGATTGATATCCGGTCGTCCCGCCTACTCTGATGCCGCCCATATTACCGCCCATGTTGCCGAAAGACGTCTTTCCCATCGTTCCGATCCAGTAGCTCCCGCCGTTATGTTCCTCGTTCTGATCCCTCAATCTGTCCTTGAAATTGTTCTCTACATCGTCCTTATCCATCGTGACAACTTCTTGATTCATCTCATGGCGCATCTCTTCAAAAACATCCTGCATCTCCGGTTTGTCCAGCCATCTCATCATATTTTTGCCTACTTCATTCTCGGACTGGATGCCCTTAAACACTTCGTCAAAAGCCATATCGAATTTATCATATTCGGTCTCGGACTTGACCAGAATCATACGTGACACATAATAAAATTCCGTTAAACTGCTGTGACACAATCCCTGCTGTAATGCATCCTGCAGCGTCAGCCATTCGCTCAAAGACACATCAAGTCCTTTGTCTTTCAAAGTATAGAAAAATTTACTGAACATAAAATGCCCTCTTAGAAATCCCGTTTATTTTTAATGGTTTCCAAATCTTCATCTTTCTTCACGACCACGCCGATAAAGGGTAACTCAGCACGGAGTCTGTCAGTAGGAATTCCGCCGATCTGAAGCGCGTTAATCCAGTCTATCAATTCTGATGTGCTCGGTTTCTTACGGATATCCTTCATAGAACGGATCCAATAGAAAACTTCCATCGCATCGTGAAGCAGCTTATCTTCCACCTCCGGATAATGCGTTCTCACAATCTCTTCCATCAGATTCTGATCCGGAAAATCAATATAGTGGAAAATACACCTTCTTAAAAATGCATCAGGCAGTTCTTTCTCTGCATTTGAGGTAATAATAACAATCGGTCTGTGTTTCGCCTTAACCGTCCTCTTTGTCTCATGGATATAGAACTCCATCTGGTCCAGCTCCCATAGAAGATCATTCGGGAACTCAAGATCCGCCTTGTCAATCTCGTCAATCAGAAGAACCACCTGCTCGTCGGACTCAAAAGCTTCGCCAAGTTTGCCGAGTTTTATATAATGGGCAATATCATCGACGCCTTCCTCTCCAAACTGCCCGTCATACAAACGCTGTATCGTATCATACATATAAAGTCCGTCCTGCGCCTTTGTCGTAGATTTTATATTCCAGATAATCAATTTCTTGCCAAGCGAGTTCGCCACTGCCTGTGCAAGCATGGTCTTACCCGTTCCCGGTTCTCCTTTTACAAGAAGGGGCTTCTTTAATGCGATTGCGACATTGACGCTTGCAAGTAACTGCTGCGATGCCACATAATCAGAAGTGCTGTTAAAACTCTTACTTTGTCCGCTCATACTACTATCCTTTCCCGTGCTCTATTTCTGCTTAGAACCATTTCATTTCTTGCCTATCTTATAAATGTATGTTACGATATTTCAAGTGCAAAAGCAAGAATTTGTTATAAGAAACACGGGAGGACAAACATATGTCACAAGACTATAAGACGCATCTTTCTCTGGAAGTGTTCCCGCCAAAGAAAGACGAAGAATTTGAGAATGTATATCAGCTTTTAAGAGATCTTAACCAGTTGAATCCGGATTTCATAAGCTGTACTTACGGTGCCGGAGGTTCCAGATCCGGTAAGACAATAGAAATCTCTTCTTTTATCCAGAAAGAACTTCACACCACAGCCATCGCGCATATCACCTGTGTCGGCTTCACCAAAGAAGATCTTAAGAGGAACTGTGACGCCTTAAAGAACGCGGGAGTTACACATGTCCTTGCACTTCGCGGTGACAGACCACAGTCGATGACCGATGAGCAGTTTAACCAGAGGGAGTTCTACTATGCCACAGACCTTGTCCGCTATCTGAAAGAGCACACCGATCTGTGCATCTTTGGAGCATGTTATCCCGAGAAGCATTTTGAATCGCCAAGCATGGAAGAAGACTTACGCCATCTCAAAGAAAAAGTCGATACCGGCGTAAGTTCTCTGATTTCCCAAATGTTTTTCGATAACGCTTACTTCTACCGCTTCTTGGATAGAGCAAGAACTATGGGAATCGATGTTCCCGTTCACGCAGGTATTATGCCGATCACTACGGCAAAACAATTAGGCACTACCGTGTCTCTTTCCGGTTCATCCGTTCCGAAGGAGCTTGCAGACATCATTGCCACTTACGGTGAAAACAAAGACGATATGCGCAAAGCCGGCATCGACTATGCGATTCGCCAGATTCGTGATTTACAAGAACATGGAGTAGACGGTATCCATATCTACTCCATGAACAAAGTAAAAACCACAACTGAAATATGCAATATGCTTTAGATTATCTATTCCCAAGGAAGAAGCGGATTCTCTATCTTCTTATCACGTAACATCAGATTTTTAACCGCCTCATCCGCCGGCTGCCCCTCAAAGAGTATGGCATTTACCTGCTCAATAATGGGCAGCTGGATATCGTATTTCACCGCAAGTCCCATAGCTGCCTTAGCAGAATGTACTCCCTCCACTACCATCTTGACTTCATCCATCGCCTGCTCCATCGTATAGCCCTGACCGATCAGTATACCGGCACGTCTGTTACGTGAATGCATGGAAGCGCAGGTGACAATCAGATCTCCGATACCTGCCAGACCACAGAAAGTCTCAAATCTTCCGCCCATAGCAACGCCAAGTCTCGCAATCTCCGTAATACCTCTCGTAATCAAAGCCGCTTTCGTATTATCGCCGTAGCCGAGACCGTCGGCTATACCTGCTGCCAGCGCAACCACATTCTTAAGCGCCGCGCCAAGCTCCACACCAAGCACATCCGGCGTGATATAAACCCGGAACA
>VSOA01000193.1 GCA_009774585.1 Lachnospiraceae bacterium | reverse complement strand
GATCTATATACAGGAGAAATTTTACTTGTATCAGCAGGAGAAAATCAAGCGAAGCAGTCGCAAGATTGAACGTGCAGGAGCGGCTAAAAGACAGTTTTTATCGAATATGTCTTATGAAATCAGGACGCCGATGAACTCCATTATCAACTTGTCGGAGATCATGCTCAAAGGCGAGCAGGATGACGAGACAAAGAGCGCCGTCAAAACAGTGCGCAGCGCTGCATATGATTTGCTGACGATTATTGACGATGTGTTGACTTATGCACAAATCGATGCCGGAGAAATGAAACCGACTAAGGAAGCCTATAGTTTTGAAAAGCTTTTGAAAGGAATAGTCCGTTCTATTTCTGAAGAATTACAAAAAAAGAAACTCAGTCTTGATATGCATATAGACGGGAATATTCCCAAAATGTTGTATGGCGACAGTATCATGATACGCCAGATATTTCTGTATCTTCTGTTCATTTCTATTGACTTTACGGCAAGCGGAAGAATTCGGCTTGAAGTTACATGCAAGAGGGACGCGGTGAACAGAACGGTAACTTTTCATTGTATGGTTGCAGATACGGGAAAAGGATTATCGCAAGTTGACGTCAGGTCTCTTTTTGGCATGTACGATATATACGATTCTAAGCAATCCAGCAATTTGAAAGGAATCGGTCTTAAGTTCACAATCTGCAAGGAATTGTTATCCATGATGAAAGGCGATATCAATGTGGAGAGCATTGAAGGGATTGGTTTGTCCACAACCTTTACATTTTGTCAGGAGATTGCGGATGCATCGCCGATGATTTATCTGGAGGATGATAAGAAACCAAGTGTGCTTGTTTATGCCGACAACGATATCAGTGTCAGCAAATGGCAGAACACAATGGAACCGTTTGATGTCAGACCGACATATGCACGTAACTATTACGGGTTTGACCATGCAATCCAAGATAAACATTTCGACTTTATTTTTGTACCAGATGAAGTGTACGCAAATTTGTCTAATATTATTTCTTTGTATCAATGCGAGGACTATACATATATTATGGCGGGATATGATGCGGTCTATGGCGACTTTGACAAATGCCGCCTTATTCACAGACCGTTCTCATGTATTACGGTTTCCATGGTTCTGAACCATAAATGGAATAAAGAAGATTATAAGAAGAGCGCGAAAGAAGAGACGTTTACAGCTAAGAAAGCAAAAATTCTTGTGGTGGATGACAATGCAGTGAACCTGAAAGTAGCAGCCGGGATTTTCAGCAAATACGGCATTGATATTTCGCTGGCTACTTGTGGAGAAGACAGTATTAAGAAGATGGAGAGCGAGCATTATGACCTTGTCCTGATGGATATGGTCATGCCTGATTTATGCGGAGATGAAGTGCTTAAACTGATACGCGCTAAGGAGGACCACTATTATAAAGAAATACCGTTTATTGCTCTGACGGCGCAAACCGGTGCCAATGTGAGGGAAGAGATATTGGCGCTTGGCTTTCAGGAGTATCTTGCCAAACCGATTAAGAGACGCTATCTGGAGAAATGTCTGCTGGAATTTCTTCCGGAAGAGTTGATAGAACATATCAAGACAAAAGATTCCGGAGAGAAAGCGGAAAAGGATAAGTTACCGGCAGGAGGAGATGGGCAAAAACAGATGAGAGGATTAAACACCGATAAAGGCTTATTAAATATCGGATTTAATCAGGATGCATATGCTGCGATATTGAACACCTATTATACGGAGGGAATTAAATATACAGGTATTCTGCCGGGGCTTCTGGAAACAGGAGATATCCAGTTGTTTACAACCGACGTGCACGGTATTAAGAGTTCCAGTGCAAGCATTGGAGCGATGGAGGTGTCGGAACTATTTAAAGAACTTGAGTTTGCCGGTAAGGCGGGCAATCTGGATTTGATAAATGAGAAATTTACCGGATATCTGGATAAATTCAAATCGGTTCTGGAGGAAGTAAAGGCATATCTGGTCGGAATCGGAAAGTTTAGCGATACAGAGACGGAACAGAATCTGGCTGATCAGGAAGAACAGGAACTGACCGTCGAAATGATGATGCATTTAAAGGCAGAGCTGGATAAGATGAATCTCAAAGTGACAGATAAACTTGTGCCTGATATGGCATCAAGGAATTTTGGAACACAGATGAACGAACAAATCAGAAAACTGCGTGCTGCGTATGAGATGTTTGATTTCCATCAAGTCAAAGCTATCTTAAATGAGATAATTGAAGGGAGCCGATAGAGGAAAATTATAATTTAGTGGTTGACAAAAGAGTAAGATTCATATAAATTATATGAAAAGGCGTTGATAAGAACAAGTAGTAAACTATGGAACGCACAGAAAGCAGCCGGTTGATGAGAGGCGCGCGGGAAATTTTTTATGAATACATCTTGGAGCTTCGCAGCAGAATGGAGAATCCTAGTAGGCGGCGACGGAGAAAGCACGTTATAGCGAAAGAGTATCATGATGAGGTATTTGTATGTAATATATCTTGTAATCGTACTCATTGAGGCAGGCAATGTGAGTTGTCTGTGAAGATAGGTGGTATCACGAGAGCAACCTCGTCCTATGCATTTAAGCACAGGATGAGGTTTTTTTGCGCGATGAGCAGAGCCGGAAGTGACATGATGCAGGCGTCATGCTTGCATGTAAGCAGGCATCATGTCGCTTACGGCGAGCAACGCGAACGAGGAAGGCGAAGGCTTCCGAGTCTGCTCATCGGGAAGAAGCAGAGCCGGAAGTGATATGACGCAGACGAAATGCTTGCATGAGAGGAGGCGTCATGTCGCATACGGCGAGCAACGCGAACGAGGAAGGCGAAGGCCTTCCGGCGGAGATATTTAGAAAGAGAGGAATAAGAACAATGGGAATTTATGAAGAACTTCAGGCAAGAGGACTGCTGGCACAATTGACGGACGCCGATGAGATTCGGGAATTGATTAACAGTGGAAAGGCTGTGTTTTATATCGGATTTGACCCGACGGCGGACAGTCTGCATGTGGGACATTTTATGGCGCTTTGCCTTATGAAGAGACTGCAGGAAGCAGGCAATAAACCGATTGCGCTGATCGGCGGCGGCACGGCGATGATCGGTGATCCTTCAGGGAGAACCGATATGCGTACGATGATGACGAAAGAGACAATAGAGCATAACTGTGAATGCTTTAGGAAGCAGATGAGCAGATTTATCGACTTTTCTGAGGGAAAGGCTTTGATGGTAAACAATGCTGACTGGCTGCTTGACTTGAATTATATAGAATTTATCCGGGATATCGGAGCATGCTTCAGTGTCAACAATATGCTGCGCGCCGAATGTTACAAACAGAGAATGGAAAAGGGTTTAAGCTTCTTGGAGTTTAACTATATGATTATGCAGAGTTATGACTTTATGGAGTTATATAACAGATACGGATGCAATATGCAGTTTGGCGGAGACGACCAGTGGAGCAATATGCTTGGCGGTACGGATCTAATTCGCCGTAAACTCGGTAAAGACGCATATGCGATGACAATTACCCTTTTGATGAATTCCGAAGGTAAGAAGATGGGTAAAACTCAGAAGGGAGCGGTATGGCTTGATCCGAATAAGACGACGCCTTTTGAATTTTATCAGTACTGGAGAAATGTGGCGGACGCGGATGTGCTTAAGTGTCTGCGTATGCTCACCTTCCTGCCGCTTGAGCAGATTGACGAGATGGATAAGTGGGAGGGAAGCCAGTTGAATAGGGCGAAGGAAATTCTTGCATATGAACTGACGAACCTCGTTCACGGAGAGGAAGAGGCGAAGAAGGCTGAAGAAGCGGCGAAGGCTCTTTTTGCAGGCGGAGGAAGTTCAGAGAATATGCCGACCACAATACTGACTGAAGATAAATTTACAGATGGCTGCATTGATATTCTTGGGATTATGGCAGCATCAGGACTCGCGGCTTCCCGTTCTGAGGCGCGCCGTGCCGTTGAGCAGGGCGGTGTCGCGGTCAAAGGCGAGAAAGTAACAGATGTAAAAGCTTCTTATACGAAAGAGATGATTGCCGCAGAAGAGTTTATTGTCAAAAAAGGGAAAAAGAGTTTCAGAAAAATTATTGTAGAATAGAAAACAGAGGGGATAAACGAAATGGAAAAGAGAGCAAAAGGAAGAACTTTACTGTCATATGCGCCGGATATTAAAGTGGTGGACTGTACATTGCGCGATGGCGGGCTGGTTAATGATTTTTATTTTGCCGATGATTTTGTCAAAGAATTGTATAAGGCGAATATTAAAGCCGGCGTAGATTACATGGAATTTGGCTACAAAGCATCCAAGGAGTTGTTTGACGTAAATAAATTCGGCAAGTGGAAATTCTGTGATGATAAAGATATTCGTTCCGTTGTAGGTGATAATAAGACGGATATGAAAATTGCGGTTATGGCGGATGTGGGACGGTGTGACTTTAAAAAGGACATCCTGAGCAAGAAGGACAGTCCGATTGATTTGATACGTGTTGCGACTTATATTAACACAATCCCGTCGGCGATTGAGATGATAGAAGACTGTACAAAGAAAGGATATGAGACAACCGTTAATATCATGGCAATTTCCAAATCAAACGAGACGGATGTTGACGCCGCGTTGGAACTGCTTGGTCAAAGCAGCGTAGGAACCATTTATCTGGTGGACAGTTACGGTTCGTTATATCCGGAGCAGGCAAGACGCTTGGCTGACAAATATCTTGAGACGGCGGTCAAATATGGTAAGAAGGTTGGCATACATGCACATAATAACCAGCAGCTTGCATTTGCCAACACAGCGGAAGTGGTTATTATGGGCGTAAGTTATCTGGACGCAACGGTGAGTGGTCTTGGGCGCGGCTGCGGTAACTGTCCGAGCGAACTGTTATTAGGATATTTAAAGAATCCGAAGTACAGCGTGCACCCGATACTGAAATTTATTGAAAAGCATATTGTACCGCTTAGAGAATCAGGTGTAGTATGGGGGTATGACGTTCCATATCTCTTAACCGGAATTCTGAATCAGCATCCGAAGACTGCAATCCAGTTTATGAAAGAGAAACGGACAGATTATAACGATTTCTATTTGGAATTATTAGATAATTTCTAAACAAACAGCGTATACAGACGGAGATTATATGAAGAAATTAAGTAATTTAGACGATGAACTGCTCGATTTGGATGAGGAATCTGAAGAAGGCTATGACAGTTATGAAGATGATTATGACGATGATTACGAAGAACACGATTATGTTCAATCCGTAGGACTTGCAAAAAAGATTATTGTGATAGCAGCGGCAGCGGCTTCTTTGTTAGCGGTTATACTTATCGTAACGATTGTTATTATACCAATCTTTTTTGGAATTTCTGATACAAAAGAGGCGGAGCCTGTTATTAAGACGGATGAGATTATTGTGCAGGATGACAAAGCAGCCGATGTTCAGACGATACCAGAAGAAGATGTGACCGTAGTTTCCTCACCGGAAGATGAAAGGCAGGATATTGCTTGTGAGGAACAGCAGGAAATATCAAACGACGAGCAGCCGGATCCGCAGGATTCCAATATGAGTACAGATGAAGGCACGGAAGTAAACGTGACGGAACTTTTGTCTTCGGGAAGTGTTGCCGAGACGAATCAGGTTACAATCGGCATCGATGTGGCGAAATATCAGGGGACAATTGACTGGACACAGGTGGCTTCATCAGGCATTGATTTTGCTATGGTTAGGGTGGGCTATCGAGCAGATACTTCGCGTGAAATCTGTGCTGATACGAACGCCAAGTATAATATGCAGGAGGCTTCAGCAAATGGTATTAAGATAGGAGCATATTTTTTCTCCACGGCGACTACAGTAGAAGAGGCAAAGGAAGAAGCAAACTGGGTAGCGGATTATATTTCACAGTATCAGATTACTTATCCGGTAGCATTTGACTGTGAGGGATTCGATCAGCCTGACAGCGCACAGTATAATCTGACCAATGCACAGAGAACGGATATAGCCATCGCCTTTCTACAGGAAATATATAACAGGGGTTATACACCTATGTTTTATTCTTCTATGGGTGAGTTGTCCGGTAATGCTAAGTGGGACACAACGAGAATAGAGGGAACTTACAGAATATGGGTATCTCAATATCCTTCCGTGCCATATCCGCAAACGGCGCAGTCTTCTTACGGCGGAACACATGCTATGTGGCAGTATACGAACCGTGGAACCGTGGCCGGAATCAGCAGACCGGTAGATGTGAATGTCGCCTATTTCGGCTATGAAGGCACTGCACAGGCACTAAACGAGGAGGCTCCGGAGGAGGCACATGCCGACGCGGAAGCATTGATGAAGTTTGCCGATGTCAATGAGAGTGTAACTGCCAAGGATTCTACGAACTTGCGAAATATTCCAAGTCAGGGAGCGGACAGCACGATAGTCTATACCCTAAAAAACGGGGAAAGCGTAGCGAGAACGGGTGTCAGTGACAGCGGATGGTCGCGACTTAACTATAATGGGCAGACAGTGTATGCGGTATCCAGTTACCTGACAACGGATTTGGGATATCAGGCGCCGGCAGAGGAAGGAGCGGAAAGCGGAGATGGTCTTAAGACAAGATTTGCGGATCGAAATGACCAAGTGACGGCAAAGATTGAGGTGAATCTGCGAACGCTTCCGAGTGTGACAAATCCGGATGCGGCGGTAATCGCTGTGCTGCATAACGGAGAGTATGTCACGCGGACCGGGATTAATGAAGAATACGGCTGGTCGCGAGTAGACTATAATGGGCAGACACTATATTGTGTAAGCAGTTATTTGACCAATTGATAAGAAAGCAGCATGAAGGCTATATGACAGAGATTATCTGTCATATAGCCTTTTTAAATTGTCAAGCCTAGCGCTTGCATTCATCAACAAGGCGTCGGCAATTGTGAGAGCAGTCATAGATTCGACTACAACTACGGCACGGGGAACGATAATGGGGTCGTGACGGCCTTTGATGGAAAGTTCTATATTTTCTCCCTGCTTATTGACTGTTTGCTGAGGAGAAAAAATGGACGGAGTAGGTTTTACATAGGCGCGCAGAACAATATTTGATCCATCGCTGATACCGCCTAATATGCCGCCGGCGTGGTTTGTTGTCTTGATTACGCGTCCGTTTTCCATGCGAAAAGCGTCGTTATTCTCTGAGCCGTGGCGGACGGCAGTCTCGATACCGTCGCCTATTTCTACAGCTTTTATGGCGCCTATCGACATTATTGCTTTGGAGAGACTTGCATCGAGTTTCTCAAACACCGGCTCCCCAAGACCGGCCGGAACATTTTCAACTACACACTCGATGAC
>VSOA01000192.1 GCA_009774585.1 Lachnospiraceae bacterium | reverse complement strand
AATACAACGATTTTCTGACAAGCTATGATATAGAGAGATATTACGGTCTGCGCCGTAATCCGCTTAAAGCTTCCGGGGAGGAATTTATAAGGAGAATGCCGTTTTCTCTGGAACCGGTCAGTTGGGCGCGAGAAGGATATTATTATCGGGCGTCTGAACAGCCGGGAAGGTATATTTTGCATGAAGCGGGGGCTTATTATATTCAGGAGCCGTCTGCGATGGCTGTTGTGGAGATTCTGGACCCGAAGCCGGGCGAACGTATTTTGGATTTGTGCGCGGCGCCGGGCGGTAAGAGTACACAGATTGCAGGCAGAATGCTGGGGGAAGGCTTACTCATATCTAATGAAATAATTCCGGGTCGTGCGAAAATCCTGTCGCAGAATATAGAGCGTATGGGTGTTCGAAACTGTGTAGTAAGCAGCGAGACGCCGCAGCGGATGGCAGAGTTCTTTCCGATTTTTTTTGATAGAATTATAGTAGATGCGCCTTGCTCGGGCGAAGGAATGTTTCGCAAAGACGAGACAGCAGTGGCAGAGTGGAGTAAAGAACATGTTATGATGTGCGCGGACAGGCAGTATGGGATATTGTCTGAGGCGGCGAAGATGCTTAGACCCGGCGGAGTGCTCGTCTATTCTACCTGCACTTTTGCTCCGGAGGAGAATGAGGGGGTAATCAGCAGGTTCTTAAAAGAGCATGAAGAGTTTGCGGTGGAAGAGATTCCTCATGACGCTGCGTTTGTTCAGGGAAGACCTGAATGGACTGCGGAACCGGCGGACGGAATTTCGCATACGATGCGGCTTATGCCGCATAAGTTGAAGGGCGAAGGGCATTATATTGCGAGGCTGCGAAAATGCGGAATGCAGAATATGGATTTGAGAATGCTTGAGCAGGAGAGTATAGCAGTCGTATGCGGGAAGAACGTCGCAGAAAGCAGGAAGAAGAGCGTTGTATGTGCCAAGAATGGAAAGGCCGGGAGTGATAGGAGCGATAAAACGCAGAACGGACTAAATGACGTCCGAAGATTCCTGACAGAAGAAATCGGATTATCCGGTGATTGGTTTGACAGACAGCATGGCAGGATTGAAATGTTTGGCGAACAGATTTATTTGGTTCCGGAGAATATGATTTCCATGAGGGGAATGAAGATAGTGCGTCCCGGACTCCACTTGGGTACGGAGAAGAAGAACCGGATTGAACCGTCTCACGCACTGGCACTTACACTTAGTATAGAAGAAACAGACAGAGTGGCAGTTTTGACGGAGGAAGAGGCAGAACGGTATCTTGGCGGGGAGAGCCTTTTGCACGAGGCGGTGAAAGGCTGGGTATTGCTTGTTTATGAAGGTTATCCGCTTGGCTTTGGCAAGGCGGCGAACGGGCAGATTAAGAATCACTATCCGAAAGGGCTTAGAATAATAAGGAGGTAGAAAAATGACAGAATGGTTGAAAACAGCGGTATTCTATGAGATTTATCCGCAATCCTTTAAGGACTCCGATGGGGACGGGATAGGCGATGTCCAAGGAATCATAGAGAAACTGGATTATATAAAGGAGTTAGGGTGCAATGCAATCTGGATGAATCCCTGTTACGATTCCCCCTTTATGGACGCCGGGTACGATGTGCGGGATTACAAGAAGGTTGCCGCGCGGTACGGAACGATGGAAGATATGAAACAGCTATTTGAAGAGGTGCATACAAGAGGGATGCACATTCTTCTGGATCTTGTGCCGGGACACACATCCGAGGAACACCCATGGTTTATCGAGAGCGGAAAGAATGAGCCGAATGAATATTCGGACCGTTATATTTGGACGGACAGTTGGTTTAAGCGGGCGGAGGGGCTTGCATATATAGCGGGAGAGCGTGAACGCAACGGAGCGTATATCATTAATTTTTTTAAATGTCAGCCGGCGCTGAATTACGGATTTCTTAATCCGCAGGAGAAGTGGCAGAAACCGATCGACCACTCGGCATGTCTTGCTACCAGAGAGGCACTGATAGATATCATGTGTTATTGGCTGGAAGAAGGGTGTGACGGTTTCCGGGTAGATATGGCTGATTCTCTTGTGAAAAACGACGACGAGATCAAGAGCGGGACTTGCAAGGTATGGAGTGATATGTTTGAGCAGGTTTCGGAGAGATATCCGGACGCCGTGTTTGTATCTGAGTGGAACAATCCGGAGTCGGCAATCGGCAGGGCCGGTTTTCAGATGGACTTTTTTCTTGATTGGTACGGCAACGGCTATAACCTCTTGATGCGTGATTATGACGATACAGGGCGTGATAACAGTTTCTTTAAGAAAGACAGTACGCGAAGCATACAGGATTTTTTGAAGGAATATCTTCCCAAGTATGAGGCTGTCAAGGAGAAAGGGATGTATTGTTTGATCACGGGCAATCACGATATGGTTCGTGCGGCGTACCGTCTGGAAGAAAGTGAGTTAAAGCTTGCGTTTGCGTTTCTGCTGACAATGCCCGGTGCGCCTTTTATTTATTACGGCGATGAAATCGGTATGCGATACAGAGTGCTTCCCAGCAAGGAAGGCGGATATACGAGAACGGGTTCGAGAACGCCTATGCAGTGGAATAACGGTTTGAATCTTGGATTCTCGGAGGCAGATCAGTCAAGCCTGTACCTTCCTACGGATGACGCCAAAGATGCGCCTACCGTGGAGAAACAGCAGAAACGTGCCGATTCGCTCTATCATACGGTCAGACAGATTCTGGATATCAGAAGTAAGCAGGATGCTTTTACAAGACATGATAACCTTGAGATCGTGTCTGTCGAAGAAGGTAAAAGAAGTTTTGCATACAGGCGGGATGATTTGATCATACTGTGCAATCCGTCATGCCGTACGGAAACACTGGAAATTGATGTAAGAAAGAGTCATGTGATTTATACGCTTGGGTCTTTGGAAGAAGGAGAGGGAAGCTGTAAATTGGGGGCTCAGTCATTTGTGATTTGTAAGGCAGTATGAGAGATGTCTCGCAAAGAGATTTGCCTGAATTAGCCTCTTGTAAAATAATCCTGACTGGAATATACTAGATATAGGGTTTGCTTTTTCGACATAATACTTTAATTTGTGCTTGGGAGCGCTGTCTATGTTATTTTCCAGTGTAGGATTTTTATTCCGGTTTTTGCCGGTTTTTATGTTGATATATTTGCTTATTCCTGCCAAGTATCGCAATATTGTGCTCTTGGCGGGAAGTCTTATTTTCTATGGAGTGGGAGAACCGTATTTTGTTCTGCTGCTCATTTTTTCCGTGCTTGTCAATTATGGTTTTAGCAGATATATGTTTTGGGAACCCCGTTCTCCGCAGCAGAACCGTGCTAAGAAACGGGAAAGGCGTAAGAAAGTGGCGCTTTTTGCCTCACTTATGATAGACTTCGGTCTCTTGTTTGTATTTAAATATTGGGATTTCGCGGCAGTCAATATAAACGGCCTTGCGGAATATGAGCTGGTGCCGGTTTTGATGCTGACGCTTCCTCTCGGAATCAGTTTCTATACGTTTCAGATGGTGTCCTATCAGGCGGACTGTTATCGCGGTACGCTGTCGGAACCCCCGGATTTTATTTCATTTGCCGCTTATGTGAGCATGTTCCCGCAGTTGATTGCCGGGCCGATCGTACGGTATGATGAAGTGGCTGACCGGATGAAGAGCAGGAAGATAAGAATTCGTAATGTGGAGAACGGGCTAAAGCTCTTTACGGTGGGACTTGGGCTTAAGGTGCTTCTGGCGAATCAGATCGGTACGCTATGGAATACGATTATGACGGCAGGAGCGGGGAACCTGCATTGTACAGTTGCCTGGCTGGGAGCCATAGCGTATTCTTTCCAGATTTATTTTGATTTCTGGGGATATTCTGTCATGGCTATGGGGCTTGGCAAGATGCTGGGTTTCAGAATACCGCGCAATTTTGATAATCCGTATATATCGCGTTCCGTTTCGGAATTCTGGCGCAGGTGGCATATGACGCTTGGCAGATGGTTTCGGGAGTATGTCTATTTTCCGTTAGGGGGCAGCCGCAAGGGAAAGCTTCGGATGGTCTGTAATCTCTTTATTGTGTGGGTTTTTACCGGGTTGTGGCATGGGGCAGACTGGAATTTCCTATTGTGGGGACTGATTTTCTTCTTTATTCTTACAGTGGAAAAGAATACATATGGCAGGAGACTGGAGAATACCAAAGTAATAGGACATGTCTATACGTTGCTGTTGATTCCGGTTACCTGGGTTATCTTTGCAATTACTGATATCAGGCAGTTGGCGTCCTATCTCGGCAATATGGTCGGAATACATAATTCAACGGTTATGGTTGGAATGCAGCAGCTAATACGGTATTTGCAAGAATATTGGGTGTTATTAATTGCGTGTATTTTGTTTGCAACTCCGCTGCCCGGTAAAATGTATCACAAATACCGCGACAGATGGTTTGCAGTTATTATAATTTTGGTGATATTCTGGTTTTCCGTATATGAGATTATGGTGGGGGCGAACAATCCGTTCCTTTATTTCAGATTTTAGCAAATAGGACTGATGCATATGAGTAAGAACATAAAGACAGAAGAGAAAAAAAGAAAGAGAAGCAAAAAGAAAAAGCGGGCAAAGAAAGATTGGAAAGCTTTTGTATATAACTGCCCTTATCTGCTTGCGGTGGGGGTTACTTCCTTTGCAGTGATGCTCTATTCTGATGAGATTGGATTCAAATCTGTTGTGGGTAATGCACAGACAGTCCTTGCGCAGGTGAGCGGAATCAATATTTTCACGCAGGACGTTCCTATGGAACAGATGTCGGACCAAGCGGTAAAAGAAGCTGAGGAACTGGAAATTATGGATGAAAGCGAATCGGACAGAATAGATAATGCAGGAGAATGCAAGATAGAGGAAGACGATATACAGAATAATGATGAATATAATAGAGATGACGAAGCGGAAGAAATCCAAGAAAAATCGGATGAAAAGATAAAGGGTATTACAAAATATGAGACATACAAACCAACGGATACAGATTCACGTTATTATTCCGATGCAGGAAAAGTTGCATTGACTACGGAGTATCCTTACAGCATAGAAAACGATAGTTATTTTAATGATGCGGCGTTTCTGGGCGATTCCAGAACACTGGGAATATCAGATTATGCCGGGCTGGATGCGGCAGATTTCTATTGCGACAGCGGTATGACGATTTTTAAGCTTTTGGAGCCGGACGGGGTTACTTACCAGAAGACAGGAGACAAGGAAGATTTATCACAGGTATTACAACAGAAGAAATACGGTAAAATTTATATCATGCTTGGAATGAATGAACTCGGTTACGGAAATACACAGATGTATTTTGAAAAGTATCGGGAGGTAGTAGGGCAGATCAGAGAGTGGCAGCCGGAAGCAGTTATTTATATCATGGCGAATCTTCATGTCAGTGAAGAGAAGAATAATGTTGAAACAGAATTTAATAATATAAATATTAATGACAAGAACGCGGCGTCGGCGCGGCTGGCGAATGGCACGGATATTTTCTATCTGGATGCAAACCCGTTGTTTACCGATGAGCAGGGGTTCCTGAACGAGGAGCTGACATTTGACGGCGTGCATCTCTATGCACAGCACTATGATGTGTGGCGTCAGTTTCTGTTAGAACATGCCGTGGAACCGACGGAGCAAGACAATCAGAGTTGATGATAAATAACAAGTGTATCGATTGGAATGTATGACGGTATATACGACAGCATATACGACAGTATATACGAGATGTGATAGGATGTTAAGGAGCATAGGTTGGAAAAGGACATGGAAGAAATTCGTTTAAATAAATATCTGGCCGCCTGCGGAATCTGCTCCAGACGGGATGCGGATAAACTGATTGAGCAGGGTGTTGTCACGGTAGACGGTATAAGAGCCGTGCAGGGAATGAAGGTGACCGGGCAGGAAGAAATACGTGTCCGTGGGAAAAAGACTGCAGACCGTGATAAAAAAGTGGTGCTTGCGTATTATAAACCAAGAGGGGTTGTCTGTACGCAGCGGGATGCTCATGCACAGAAAATTGTGACGGAAGAATTAAATTATCCGATACGCATTACCTATGCAGGCCGACTGGATAAAGATTCGGAGGGCCTGCTTCTGATGACGAATGACGGTGTGCTTATTGACGCGATGATGCGCGGTGTCAACCGTCATGAGAAAGAATATATTGTCAAGGTGACAGAGGAGTGGAATGAAGAAGCGCTTATGCGTATGCGTCAGGGAATCTATCTGGAAGAGCTGGATACTACAACACGCCCCTGTGAGATAGAACGGATCGGACCCAAAACGATACGGATGGTGCTGACGCAGGGTTTAAACAGGCAGATTCGCCGCATGTGTGCAACGCAGGGGTACGAAGTGTTTTCACTGAAGAGAACACGCGTTATTAATATAGGCATTGAGAACCTGAAACCCGGAGAATACAGGGAACTCACAAGCGATGAGATGAAAAGTCTGTATGAACAATGCGGATTTGACAGCAGAGATATATAAAGAACAAAGAATGGAAGGTAGATTCTAAGTGAATGAACAGACAATGAATCGAATGAGAGAATTGGTTTCTCTTCTAAATAGAGCGTCCGAAGCATATTATGCGCAGGATACGGAGATTATGAGCAATTATGAATATGACCGTTTATATGATGAACTGGCGGCGCTGGAGGAGGAAACGGGGGTTATTATTGCAAACAGCCCTACAATGCATGTCGGATATGAGGCGGTTGAGGAACTTCCAAAAGAGCGACACGATCAGCCTATGCTTTCGCTTGCCAAGACAAAAAGCAGAGAGGAACTACGCGATTGGTTGAATGGTAAGGAAGCGCTGTTGTCGTGGAAGCTGGACGGTCTTACGATTGTGCTGACATATGCCGGAGGAAAACTGGTGAAAGCAGTTACCAGAGGAAATGGCGAGGTGGGAGAGGTTGTCACGAACAATGCCAAAGTGTTCCGGAATCTCCCTCTTGCGATTCCTTTTCAGGGCGAACTGATTCTGCGGGGCGAGGCAGTCATCACTTACAGAGAATTTGAGAAGATTAACAGCCGGATTGAAGAAGCTGAGGCAAAATATAAGAATCCGAGAAATCTTTGCAGCGGTTCCGTGCGGCAGTTGAACAATGAGATCACGGCAGCCCGCAATGTTCATTTCTACGCCTTCAGCCTTGTAAGAGCCGATGGGGAGGACTTTCATAATTCCCGGTCGGCGCAGTTTGATTTTCTTACGCGGCAGGGGTTTGACGTGGTGGAAAGCAGGCTGGTGAATCCGGATACAATTTTGGATGAAATCACATATTTTGAGAATAAAATACCAAGCTATGATGTTCCGTCAGACGGACTTGTGTTAATCTACGAGGATA
>VSOA01000191.1 GCA_009774585.1 Lachnospiraceae bacterium | reverse complement strand
AGCATAATACAGTGTTAGGACATGAGTAGGGAAAAGGATGGCGGGATTATGATAGAAGTGAAGAATCTGAGTAAATATTACGGGGATTTTAAGGCGGTAGACAAGTTGAATTTTCGAATCGGTGAGGGAGAAATCGTCGGCTTTCTGGGTCCCAATGGCGCCGGTAAATCGACTACCATGAATATGCTGACCGGATATCTGGCGGCAAGCGAGGGACAGATTCTGATTGACAACAAGGATATTATGGAGGATGCAAAGACCGCAAGGAAAGCAATCGGGTATCTTCCGGAGATACCGCCGCTATATCCGGATATGACTGTTATGGAGTATCTTTCTTTTATCTATGAACTAAAAGGAGCGAAGCAGCCGCGTAAAGAGCATTTGCAAGAAATCTGTAAACTGGCGGGCATAGAAGAAGTGCGCGGGAGACTGATCGGAAATCTTTCGAAGGGATATAGGCAGCGGGTAGGGATTGCCTATGCACTCGTGGGCGATCCGCCGATCTTAATCTTGGACGAGCCGACGGCGGGGCTTGATCCGAAGCAGATTGCAGAAATCAGGGAGCTGGTCGTACATCTTGGCAAGAAGCATACCGTGATGCTGAGTACACATATTTTGTCGGAAGTACAGGCGGTGTGCCGGCATATCATCGTTATCAGCGCAGGAAAGATTGCAGCCGACGGAAATCCGGATACCACTGCGGCACAATTGTGCAAGGAGCGAGGTGTGCTCGTACGGATAGAAGGACCGCGGGGAGAGGTGGTTACAGCGCTTAGAAATCTGTCAGGGGCGGGGAAGGTTAAATGCAGGCAGACGGAGGAGAGAAACGTGTATGAATATACGGTGCTGCAGGAGGGCGATCAGGATATGTCAAGGAGTATATTTGCTTTATGCGCGTCTCATTCGTGGCCGCTTCTTGCGTGCCGAAGTGCGGAGGGAACGCTGGAGGAAATGTTTATCAGACTGACGGATACGGACCGTGGGGTGTGAGAAGAGAGAAAGAGAAAATAAGCTAATTTTTGCCGGGTTTGGTATGAAGGAGAACTATGAGAGCAATATATAAAAAAGAAATGCGAACTTATTTTTATGCGCCTACAGGCTATGTGTGTGTGGCGGCGATTGCGGCGCTGTATGGTTTTTTCTATTATCAGGTTATGATGACGGGGTCAAGCGCGTATGTGACGGCGGTGTATTCTATGCTGTTTTCTTTTGACATGATGCTGATTCCTATATTGACGATGCGGAGCATGGCGGAAGAAAGGAAAAACCGCACAGATCAGGCGCTTCTCACGGCCCCGGTAGAGGTGTCGGTGATCATCGGAGGGAAATTTCTGGCATGTTTCAGCGTATTTGCATTTGCTACTGTGCTGGGACTGCTTCCGGCATTGGCGATGAGTGCTTTTTCCAATCCTCCGTGGGGACTGATCGCAGGTAATTTTGCAGGCACTCTTTGCTACGGTGCAGCGATGATTGCGATCGGAATATTTCTTTCCGGTCTGACCACAAATCAGATGGTTGCTGCGATTGCTACGTTTGCGGCAGCAATATTCTTAATGTATATGGATACGGTGGCAGCGGCGGTTTCCACTCCGTTTATTGCCGGACTGTTCCGTGGAATATCGTTCTATGCACGGTATGCGCAGCTGACAAGGGGAATATTTTCCATTCCGTGTATTGTCTATTTCGTAGGCGTCACAGTGTTTTTTCTGTATCTGACGGTGGTGAAGACGGAGAGTGTCAGGATTGGTCAGTGGAAGTGGAAGAGTCTCTATGCGGCAAAGGCGGCGCTTATTCTGGCAATTGTGGTTGTTTGCAACGTTTTGACGGGTGCACTTGCAGAGAGGTTTCCTTCCATGAATGTTGATATGACGGCACAGAAGCTGCATTCTATGTCCGGGGAAGTGAAAGAAGAGGTCAAAAATATTAAGCAGGAGGTCCGGGTTTATATTATGGCGGAGGAGAGCGCTGTGCGTCAGGACGAACTTTTTGCAGAATACGGCATTCAGTACAGTCAGGTTGCAAATCTGCTGGATAGGATGCAGGAGGCCAATCGCAATATTCATGTGGAATTTAAAAGCCCCAGCAAGAATCCGGCTTTTGTAAACAGCTATGCCGAGGAACAGCTCACAGAGGGGGATATCCTGATGGTTTCATCCCTAAGGCACCGGGTGCTGGGCGTGGGTGATCTGTTCATACAGCAGCAGAATGCGGCAACGGGCGCCTATGAGTTTTATTCAAAGGCGGACAGCGCATTGGCAAACGGACTTGCCTATGTGAGCATGGACAATGTTCCGGTCATTACGGTGGCAACGGGGCATGGGGAGATGCTGGATTCTTCCGTGCGTGCGGCGTTTGACTTGGTGGCGGGAGAGAACGCCTTTGAAGTGCGGGAAATTCAGTTTATGACGCAGGATATTCCGGAAGATACGTCTGTATTATTTCTTCCCACGCCCACAACGGATTATACGGAGGAAGAAATCAGGAAAATCAGAAATTTCTTAAATGATGATACGGATGTAACACCTCGTACGGTGCTGTTTACCGCTTATCCGGCACAAGGGAATCTTAAGGGGATCAGGACATTTCTGGAAGAGTGGGGTGTGTCGGTGGAAGAAGGGACGGTATTCGAGACAGACGCTTCGAGGATGTTTCTGACTTCCCCCAATACAATTTTTGTGAGGGACAGCGGGACGCTTCTCGCAGACGGAAACTACAGCTATCTGCTCGCGCCGGTATCCTGTCCGCTTCGTATCTTGTTTGATTCTAATGACGGTATCTATGTCTTTCCGCTTTTAAACACTGCGGATACCGCTCAGAACAGGAAAGAGGAGCAGGATGAGGAAAGCGGAACAGGGGTGCAGACGGTAGCGGCGTATTCTTACCGTGAGATACAGGCAGGCGGTACAACAACATACCGGAATCTGATTACCATGGGCTCGTCTATGTTCCTCACGGCTCCTTATATCAATTCTGACAGTTTTGGTAATAAAGAGTGGTTCTGCGATCTTTTAAGGATTGCTACCAACACGAAATCCAATACGGTGACAGCGCCGGTGCAGAGCGCGTTGGCAGCGATGGATATCAGAGCGTCTAAAAAGACGATTGATATTGTAGGACTGGGAATCTTTACGATCGCCATCCCGCTTTGTATTCTTGCGGCAGGGCTGGTCGTCTACCGGAAGAGGAGGAATCTGTAAGTGCGCAGACAACAATTTAAAATTGCAGGGCTTATACTGATACTTGTGGCTCTCGTTGCAGCTGTGGTATTCTTAAAAACGCCGCCACAGACAGAGGGAGAAGAAAAAGAACGGGATGGCGATGTGACTGCACAGATGGAGGACAACGATGCGAATGGAATACATGGGAAGCTTCTGCAGTCGGATTCAGTGATACAGATCACAGAGGTCAGCGTAGAGAATGACGATGACAGCTATTGTATAGCACGTGGGGAAGATGGCTATACCATACGGGAGTTTCCGGAAGGAAGACTCGATGAGGACATGCTGACGGATGTGTTGAACTTACTGCTTCAAGTGCAAGTATCGGAAGAATTGGGAGAACAAGAGCAATTGGAGCAGTTTGGTCTGGGGACAGGCGGCACGAGAGTCCATATGACGGATGAAAACGGAGCTGATTGGGCATTCACAGTCGGAGATATGCTGAGAGGCAATGAGAATATGTGCTATGTTCTTCTAAAAGAGCAGGTATATGTGGCGGAGGGATTTCCTCGCAGGCTGTGCGAGGGACGAAAGGCATTCTATAAACTGAATTTGATTGATGTGAAGGCAGATAAAGAAACGGAAAATGTTCTGGAATATCTGACGATCGGCGGAACGCATTTCGAAGAGGAAATCTGCATCACACAGAGTCCCCAGTCAGGCAGCGGTTATCTGATGGAAGCGCCGGCATACGGAGAGGTGATGTTTGCGGAAACAGATATGACGGCACAGAGGATATCCATACCGGACAGTTTATCCGGAGTAACGGCAGAAGCGGTAATATATGAAAATGCGGATACGGATGAAAGGAAGGAATGCGGTCTGGAGGAGCCGTATGCCGTTGCGGAATATGGTATAAACGGAGAGCGGCATACAATCAGGGTAAGCGATGTGTGCGAGGGACGGCGTTATATGATGGTAGATGAG
This sequence comes from Lachnospiraceae bacterium, assembly GCA_009774585.1. Taxonomy (GTDB): domain Bacteria; phylum Bacillota; class Clostridia; order Lachnospirales; family Lachnospiraceae; genus UBA3282. Next base: position 3,395 of record VSOA01000191.1, on the reverse strand, counting down.
GATCCGGCAATTTATACGGTGGAAGAAATCCGGGTGAATGCATGGGCAGACGCAAGTGCGGATCATTTACGAACCGCCTATCTCTGGCTGGTAGATGTTACCGGGCTTGACAGACTTGTGATTGAGACGGAAGGCAGCAGGTATGAATATCGGATAGAACGACAGAAGCAGGATGGGGACGAAACCTTACGGGTATATTATGAGGATAAAGAACTGGATGCAGACGGGGTCTGGCTGCCCTTTTATCAACAGCTTCTGGGTATGCCGATTCTTAGCACAAAGAAACCGCCAGCGTGGGAAGAGCAGCCGGAGTACACTATAACTTATTATAATAGCGGACAGAATGGGAAGGAGCCGGTGGTCATAGAGTTATGCAGGGAACCGGACAGCGGGCGATATGCAGCTTTACTTAACGGTAGATTTGCAGGGGTGCTTAGAGAAGATACCGTGAAGGCGGTTATGGAGTCGGTAGATAAGGTGAATAGAGATGGAGATAAGCGTTAAGAGAAGATGGATGCATAGAATCCACACTATGCGGCAGAGAATGATGTTAGTCATGGCGCTTGGCATTCTGGCATGGTGTGTGGTCGTACTTGTAGTGTGCAGGTTCTCGTTTCAGGTTTCGGAGAAAAACCGGATGGAGAACGGTATGCGCAGTGACATCATTCAACTAACGCAACAGTTGGACTCCGAATACTATTCGCTCGTTAAGATTTCCCAGCAGATGTCGGTGGAAGGTAACATCGGCTCGGCGTTTAACGAATATCTGCAGGCGCAGGAGCCTTATGACAAAATTGAGTGTTCTAATAATGTAACTACCAGCATTAACACCATGATATTTAATTATGATACCGGTGCGTTGGCAAGTTATTTCAGTATGGAAGAAGACGGAGCGCGGTCGTTATTTTCGAACTTTCCGGTAAGAGATTATCCATTGGATGACCCGTTCGGTCTTCTGGTCAGGAGCAGTGAGATTGAGTTTCACACGTTCCATACATGTCTCAACGTCATTTCAGATAAACAAGTGATTTCCCTGATGCGGACAGCTGATTTTGGAAAAGGAAAGTATATGATCTATGCGGAAACATACGTGGGACTTGCAAAGCTCTTAGATCTTTTGTCCGTTTCGAGGGATGTCAATTATACGTTGTTGCAGATTGACGGTGAAGGGCGAATCTGTTACAGCGGAAACGCAGATTTCTCTGTTGGAGAACAATTTGAGATGTGTGAAGAGGAAGAGACGGATTTCGGTAAGACCGGCAGTTACTATTATTTCATGAAGAAGAGTGATTTCGGATTCTATAACGTGCTTCTGGCAGACAAAGGGTCTTATCTGCGGCAGGAGCACTATTGGCTGATCAACATTTGTCTTGTTTTTGGTATTGGCATTATCTCAATCGTCCTGATCATCATCTTGTTCTTTTATCTGATCTACAGACCGGTAAGACAACTCGGACAGGATATGGAGGATGCAGCAAAGGGAAATTTACAGCCGGTGGAAAGAGTGTTCCGCATAGATGAATTCGACAGGATATTTGACAGATTTAACGATATGAAGAACAAAGTATCCTGTCTTATGGAAGATATCAGGAGAAGCGAATTCGAAAAACAGCAGCTTGAGATTGAGAAATTGTACTACCAGATCAATCCGCATTTTTTGATGAATGCCTTGAATTCCCTACATTGGATGGCGGTGGCAAACCATCAGAAAGAGATTGAAGAGTACATTTATCAGTTGAATTTTATATTAGGATATAGTCTGGGGAAGATCTATAAGAAAGCAACTTTCGGGACAGAATTGAAATCTCTTGATATGTATCTGGAACTACAGAAGAAGAGATATGACTTTAATGTATGGAAAGATATCCGCATGAATGAATGGATGGAATATCCCTGCGCCAGATTGATTTTACAGCCGTTAGCGGAAAATGCCATATGCCACAACATGGATTCTTTCGGAAATCTTTGGATCACCATGGAATGTGACGAGCATATGGCAAGGATTACCATAAAAGATGACGGACAGGGCATCCATTTTCTAAGCGGTGAGGAGATATTGGCGAAGCAGCTTAACAAAGGAATCGGGCTTCGTTATGTACAGATGAGTTTACAGTCATTCTATGGTGATCGGGCGAGCCTAAAGATCACCAGCGAGGCGGACCGGGGCACCTGTGTGATCGTGGAAATGCCGATTGATGTAAATGAGGGGGATGCGGATGTATAAGGTATTGATTGTGGATGATGACAAACTGGCACGCAAAGGTCTGATCTCCATGGTGAAATGGGAGGATTATGGACTGACAGTTGTAGGAGATGTGGCAAACGGGATGCAGGCGCTGCAGTTTCTGGAGCATAACCAAGTGGATCTCGCTTTTGTAGATCTGTCGATGCCTGTTCTGTCCGGTATGGATTTCATTAAGGCGAGCAGTCAGAAATTTCCGAAGGTCAAATACGTGATCCTCACGTTTCATGAAGATTTTGAGAATGTACAGAATGCGCTGCGGCACGGTGTGATCGATTATATTTCCAAACTCAGGCTGGAAGAGATGGATAATGAAAAGGTATTCGCAAGGATTGGCAGACTGATGAGAGAGACATCCGAATCCGGACAGTGGGAGAGCAGGAAACTAATCTCGGGAGTTGAGCTGCCGGACAAAGATGAAGAGGTATCCTATGAGAAGATGGAAGAACTCCGCTCTTTATGGACGGCCGGACAGTGGGTATATAACAAAAGAATGTTTGAGAGTATGTTGGAAAATCTTCGGGAAACGAATATCAGCGTCCGACAGACAGAAAGGCTTCTCATGTGGATTTCCCAAGAATTGGAGAGAAGCTTCGACGTGACGGTAGCAGTGCCGTGGCTGGGCGCGCAGGAGGAGGGAATGGAATGGCTTTGTCAGACACGGGAGAATCTTTGCAGCAAAGCAAGGACTATACGCGATTATCATAATATGCGTATCTGTATTCTGCGGGCGGTTTTATTCATGGAAGAACATATCAGTTCCAAATTGAGCGCGGAGTATGTGGCAGGAGAGGTCAATATGAGCCGGAGCTATTTTTCGACCAATTTTAAACTGGTAGTGGGGGAGACATTCAATGATTTTCTGAAAGAAGAGAAGATCAGCTGTGCGAAGAGGCGCCTGCAGGAAGAAAATATCAAGACGGCAGAACTGGCGGAACAGCTTGGATATGAGGATCCCAAATATTTTGCAAGGCTTTTTTATAATAATACAGGTATGAGGTGTGCGGATTATGAAAAACAAATTTCAACACGAAGGGAAGAAAAATAAGAATAGTTAAAATGTTTTTGGATAGACACCACAATAAACAGTTGAAAAAGACTGTGAAAATGTAAAAATTGTATATACAACAAGTGTATTCCCGGAAAATTTTGC
>VSOA01000019.1 GCA_009774585.1 Lachnospiraceae bacterium | reverse complement strand
GTATATTTCATAGTACAATACTATAAGTAAATTTTACATTTCACTATTCTATAATAACCTTCGGGAGGACATTATGAGCCAAAATCACGAAACAGATCACCAGACGATTGATACGGAAACTGTCGACGCCGAAACTGTTGATACAGAGAAACAAGGCAGGCATTTTCCTATCAATATACACTTTATTTTCTTGGCTGCCATCGTACTGATTATAGGTTTTTCCGCTTACAGACTTTACAGATGGAACCAAGGCGAGCAGGTAGAATATGACCCGAACGCCGATACTTCCGAATTTGATGTGGAAGCGATGGACAATATCATTCCCCTTGCTCCGGACAAGCTTGAAGGTCGCGAGGATGACGGCGTAACCACGATTCTTTGTCTGGGAGACGATCCTTTTTCCCTCAATCAGGGCGAGAGCGGACTCGCGGAGCAGATTGCCGCCAAGACCGGCGCGACCGTATATAATGGCGCGTTTACCGGCACTACCGCTGCCGCGCAGTATGCATCCTACAATGACGGATATATTCTGGATGCTTTTTCTTTCTCCTATGTGGCGCAAAGTCTGGCGTCAGGCAATTTCGACCTGATGAAAACGGCGGCAACCTACAGCTATGACGAGGCTTTTCCCAAGACGACCGCCATGTTGGAAACGCTTGACATGAACAGCGTTGACGTAATTTGCGTGATGTATGACGGCAGCGATTATATCAACAAACGTCCCTGTGATGACCCAAACGCGCCATATTCCATTGTGACATATACCGGCGCCTTGAGAGCGGGTATTGATGCGATACAGGAAGCATATCCGCATATCCGCATCGTCGTGATGTCCCACACTTTCTGCCACCATATCAACGAGGCAGGCAATTTTGAAAACGGCGACCGTGTAGACTTAGGGCATGGAACATTGAGCCACTATTTGCGCAAAGAATTGGACGCTGCAAGCGACTGCGGTGTATCTTTCATCGACAATTTCTACGGCTCTATCAACGAAGATAACTATCTTGACTACATGACGGATTATATCCATTTCAACGACGCGGGACACGCGCTTTTGGCAGACAGATTCGTGCAGTGCATTTTCCCGGAGTCTGCGGCGGAAACGTCCGAATAGGAAATCGAATTCCACTCAATTAATTACAAAGAACCGGCTACCTTGAAAGTGAACCGGTTCTTTCCTTTTTCCATCTTACTGCTAGTATTCCACCGCAAACAATTCGTCGAAATCAAATCTGTTAATGACTTCCTGCATCACAATAAGCGCTTCCTTCATCTCCTCGCCGTCCGTCACCTCGCATGTTCCATCTCTGAAGCATTCCGCCATATAACGGTTGATATCTCTGTGATAATGACTGTAATCCGCATAATTATTGAGGTCCGTCACAATCCACTCTTGATTCGGGAAGAAAAAAACACGCACGTTATCATAATCAAGCACCGTATCTGCAATCTCATAATACTCTGCTATCGTCGCTTCCAGATGATTTTCACATATCACATCATTCCAGTACAGAATGCTGTAGGGCGGGAAAAATATATAGAACGTCGTATCGGGATTCTGCTCGATATACGGGCAGAGATTGGTTTTCAAGTTCAAATCCACGCTCGCAAGATAGGCGTCCTTCTCCGTTACGACATCTGTTTTCTGCGGACGCTCGTAATTGTGCATCACCCACTGGATGTTATAGTACTCGTCTGTCCACCAGCTCTGATAGACGGTGGACAAATCTGTCTTGTCCGGGTCCGCAAGCGGTCTTAAGATATAATTCAGCACCACGTCTTTATTAAAAAGATACTGTACGTCATTGAAATAATTGTCATCGTAAAGATATTCCGGCAGCGGATATTTCGTTTCGTTGACACCGCCTGTGTAGGTCATCACATCGACCCCTAGGAAAACCGCGTCTACCTGATGGCCGCTATCAAAAATAACATCCATGATATTCGCCTGATCCTTCGGATAAGCGCCACTGTAATTTAACTTGATCGTATCAAGTCCCATGAGTTCTTCAAACCAGTCCGTATTAAAGTTTACGGTCATGGAAGAACCGAGAATCACACTGTCATACTCCATATGCTTCGCCATTCCCGGATTCTGGGATAACTGATTGTCCACAAGATAGGGGAAATCCTCAAGCGGCGCGTGATACTGAAAAAAAGGATCGACATAAATCACAAGCGCCGCCACAAGAACAAACAATATACAGATTGTCACCAATGTGGAAATCATCCACTTTTTAACTCTGTTCATATGATTCCTCATTTCAAACAAGCAACTCTCTGACAAGACGTATGATTCTCCGGCTTTCTTACCTATGCACCACCGTCTTGCACCATATCAAAAGTTAAAGTATAGGAACGTGCTGACCTTAGAGAACGTAAGCACGCACCATACCGCTAGTACTGAAAACACAACAGTCGTCCATGTCCGGTACTTCACCCGTTCCATCCTCTGCGCCGCATTTCGACCTATCATCGCCAGATAGATACCCGCCGCAAACAGCACCCACATCAGAATGTATCTGCTGTACGCCATATTGTCCAGACGAAGCACTTTGATGACATACCACAACTCATCCACCTGAAAACACTCCGCAAATTCCATAGACATCTTCTGTACGGGCCCGGCGATCGCTGTCCAAAGCATCCGGTTCGCCTGTGCGATGCTTTCCGCCCGGAAATACACCCACGCCGCGCTGACATATAGGAATAACAGTATTTGTGACACAATCGTCATAATCTTGTGCCGTATGGCACCGGACTCTTTCTGTGTCAAGCGTGGCCGTAAATTCTTCTGATACAGTCTGGTCAGCACATACAATACGCCGTGCATCGCGCCCCACACAATATAATTCCACCCCGCGCCGTGCCACAGCCCGCTTAATAAGAACACAATCAGCAGATTCACATACATTCTTGCCGCTCCCTTACGATTGCCACCGAGCGGTATATAAACATATTTGGTAAAGAAACGGTTGAGTGTGATGTGCCATCTTTTCCAGAAATCAACGATATTATGCGCCTTGTAGGGAGAGTCAAAATTGACCGGAATCTCCATTCCGAGCATCTTCGCGATTCCTCTTGCCATATCGCAATAGCCGCTGAAATCGAAATAGAGCTGCATTGCATAGAAGAAAATAACGAGCGCCGCATCCGCGCGCCCCAGCAGTTCCACATTTGCATATCCGTAATCAACGCCCGCTCCGAAAGTGTCCGCCAGCAGAACCTTCTTGGACAGTCCCAAGATAAAAAGTCCGAATCCTTCCGCAATTTTCTCCCACTGTACATATTCTTTGCCAATCTGTTCAAACTGCGGGAGCATCTCGTCATGATTGACAATCGGTCCGGCAATCAACTGCGGGAAAAAGGATACAAACAGCGCATAGTCAGCGAGGGGGCAGTCCTTTACCTCTCCCCTGTACGTGTCTATGACAAAGGAAATCTGCTGAAACGTAAAGAAGCTGATACCGAGCGGCAGCAGAATATGCTTAAGCGCCGCGCTCGTGCCGAACACTGTATTCACGGTGGAGATGAAGAAATCATAATATTTGAAATAAAACAGCACGCTCAGATTGAGGGCGACTGCCAAGATCATAATCTCTTTGCGCGCCCTACGCGACAACAGCCTATGAAAAAGATAATTGCCCCCGATACTGCACACCATAATCAGCAGATACAATACGTTAAAATAACCGTAAAACCAAAAGGACATGGCAATCAGGAAAACTTTCGCCGCCGTCGTCCTATGTCTGCTCGTCAGCATATAATAGCCGAGCAGACACACCGGGAAAAATAGAAATACAAAAACATAAGAGTTAAATAGCATCGTCTGTCTCCAAATCCTTATAGATCAGATAGTCTCCCACCCGATCATAGAGCGCGTAACCGCATTCCGTCAGCGGCTTATCCGTCTCCCTGTCCACTTTCAATATCACATAGGCGCACGGATACTGCCTTGCCAGTTCGGCAAAAGTCTCTGTCTCAATCACATCCGCCTTCTCCATCGCCTCGTACATCGCATGGTGATAGTCCCATCTTGCAATCAGCATCTCTCTGCCATATGGCAGCTCGATATTCGTGCTGTACTGGCGCACATAATAAATCAGATCCGCCGGAACAAGCACCGTAATGCGCCCTTCCTCCGGTTCAATCAAATCCACAATGTCTATCGCCTCCTGCGGAAGATGGTAAGCATTCTCTGCCTTCGTGATATGCTCGCTGTCATAGACATAATTGCCGCACGCTATGATCGCCACACATATGACAACAAGTCCGATTCTGCGATGCCGACCACATAATTTAATCAGACCGTAAGCGCTCACGATACTCATCTGCAAGAGCCACAGCAATCGGTAGTACGTCTCCGAATCCTCCAGAAGTCTCACAAAAATCTTCCGAAACAGCGGACAGAAGAACATGAGCAGAAGAAGTGTCGGCGCATAGACAAAAACCGCACGCTTACGCTTATCTTTCTCCGTCAGCCACAGATACAGCAGCACGAATAGATAAATGCCCGCCAGATAGCCGTTCTCGTGAAATCCCATATAATTTTTAAATATGACAACACTCTCTAAAAAAATACCCCACATAGACTGCTCCCGCCTTATATAGTTCACTTCTTTTCGACTTTATAAGTGAAATTATGCATCATTCTCCATGACCTTCATAAACTGCCTTGCACAATACACGTTTGACAGTTTATCCCTGTATGCGGCGCAGTTTGCACAGTACCATTCGTTCTTCCCGCATATCTGTTTCAGCGTCTCCTGATTCCAGCGATCCTGCACGATACCGAGATGTTCCCGCTCAATATCATAGGCATTGTACGGCACTGAAGTCGTCACTACCGGCGTTCCCACGGCAATACTCTCCGCGATAGACACCATGTTGTTATCTTTTTCGGTAGATACGAGCAACGCCTTCGACTGCGCCACAATCGGTATCAACTGCTCATGTGTAAGCCTGCCACTGAAAGTCACGGCTTCCTCTATCCCAAGGCGCTTTACCTGCTTTTTTAGCGATTCTTCCTTGTCGCCGCTTCCGATGATATACAATCTGTAATCCTGATGCCCTTGTCTACAAAATTCCGCAAAACCGTCGATCGTCCTGTCAATCCGCTTCCGCTCAATGAGCTGCGACACCACCGCAAACTGATTCTTCTTCTCTCCCGCCTCAAACAGTGTCATTGCTTCCACATTCACGCCGTGGTCTATCATCGTGGCCGAAACTTTCTTCGAGAATCGCCCGATAAAATCTGCCGCCGCCTTGGAGCGGGGCACAACGGTCACCCTGCGCATCAAAAGCGCAGCAACCACGCCATACCATACATGCGAAGGAATCTTGTGCATCATGTTGTTATGTTTCGCCAGTTCATGCCACACAATCGTCTTGTCCGGACACACTCTCGCCGCCGTATAAGACCATGTGGCAAACATCTCACTGGAAATAATGCAGTCGTATTCTTTGTGGCTTCTCAGAAACTTACGCAGTTTCGGCATATAGGGAAAACATCTGGGCTGAAAAATGCCGTGCCAGATGGTTTTCATCCACACGACTTGAAAGTCATACACTTCCTCCGTCGTCGGCCGGTAATCCTCGGCGGCAACTAACGTTACCCGATGCCCTTCTTTCATAAACCCGAGGCAGAGCGCATAAATCATCGTGTCCTTGATGGACTGCACCCGCGGAATCGCATTTGTCTCCGATGTATATAGAATTGGATTGATCACAAGCACCTGACTCATAACGATTCCCCTGTCGTCAAACTTAAAAACCGCTCCGCTATCTGCTCTACCCGGTTCTGCTCTCTCAGTTTTCGTCCCTGCCTGCTAAGCGACTCGCGAAACTCCGCATCATCAGCAATCCGTTTCATGGCGGCCGCCATTGTCTGCATATCTCCCACAGGCACCAGCAGACCGTTAACGCCGTCCTCGATATACATGCGCGAACCGCCGATGGGACAGTCCGTAGCGATGACCGGAACCCCCAGCGCAATCGCTTCCAGCATGGAATTGGATATGCCTTCATAATCGGAAGACAGCACATACATTGCCGCGTTGTTGATTTCTTCTTTTACCTTGCCGGAGAACCCACGCAATTGCACATGCTTCTCGATTCCGAGTTCTCTTGCAAGCGCTTTCAGTTCTTCTTCCAGTTCTCCCTTACCGTATATTTCTAAGACATACTCTTTATGTGTCGCTGCAAATTCAGCAAATGCACGTAACAGAAGTTTATGATTTTTCTGCGGTTCCAGACGCCCCACCGCCACGATCTTCTTGTCCCGTTCGCCTTCATACGGCTGTAAGTCGCCGATATCCACCGGATTCGGAATCACGACCGATTTCTTAGCAATCTTGTCCGGAAATTGACCGACCGCGTCCGGCGTCTGACACACAATCACATCGGCAAAGCGATAGGCAAAATTTCTGATTCTTTGATGGTCATATTGATTCGGGTCGTTGCGCTCCGAAACAAGGAAGAAATGTTGCTTACGCCGTGCGGCGAGCACGGAGAACACCGCACCCATCACGCTGAACGCCCAGATCTGGCAGTCCTTATTCTCCGCATAATACCGTCGCATTCTGCGCAGCCTCTCGATTCTTGCCATGGTCTGTCCGCCGGAAGGATTGCCGACGCTCACGACCTCGATTTTATCATCTAAAGGATATGCCGTCTCATGCCCGGCAAACAACAGTATCGCCACTTCCATTCCTCTGCGGCAGTACTCGTTTGCCAGAAGCGCCACCACCCGTTCTGTTCCGCCCCCGGGCATGTCCGGAATCACAAATACAATCTTCATCTTTACACCCATCTGTCTGCTTTGGCAGACACTCAGATTCAATAGTTGAAAATGCTTTTCTTTCAACCTTTATCCTGTCCTTCTATATCATTTCAACAGATAGCTGTACCCCATAATCACGTAAATCATCATATAAACCACATTCGGAATACACACCGCCGCCATTTTAATGATGACCTTATAATCACGCTCCGTAACCGCAAGACAAAACGCCGTGACCGCCATCAGAATACACGCAAGAAATACTGCTATGGAACTGCAGACGCCTGCCGTCATATTGATGCATACAAATATGATCCACATCCCGATATCCGCACGTTTCTTCTTCGTGCCGTCATAAATCAACAAAAACATCCAGAACAGCGCCGGAATCACCAGACTGCCCGCTACCGCCTTGCCCTGCCATGTTCTGGTCAGGAAAAAAGTCTCGTTGGTGTAAATCGACACGTTGCCGAATATCTGAAACATCGCCATCACAATCATAAAAACCGGCAGATTCTCCCGATGGTTCTTCTCTGCACTTTTGCCAAAAAGTAATTTCCCCACCTCATAGTATACAAGATAGGTGAGGGGAATCAGTACCATCGGCATGACCAAATGCGACACAATTGTCGCATGTATATCGCTTTTGACCGCCACATAGGCAACCCACATGGGAAATACGGCCAGCACATGCCTGACATCCAAATCCGTAGGGCGCCCCGTGTAGGGAAGAATTTTGTACATGACGTCCGCCTGCTGCGCAATCAGCGATTCCACCACATAATACGCGTCATCTCCGTCAAAGGAGGCATATGCCGCCGCCTTGTAGAGCTGAAAAGCAATCAGCGCAAAAAACAGCAGCCATTCTATCCGCTCTGCCCATGACATTTCGCGCACAAGCGCAAGCGGAGAGGGCAGTTTCCACTCTCTCCTGTCACGATATGCAAGCCATACTCCCGCCGCAGCACACAAGATTGCAAGCACCGTGAAACAGTTGGACGCTATCGTAAAGTTATTGTATTTTACAAAAATCACCGCCGGGATAGCGACTACCTCGAATACCGCCCACATGCCGAAATATCCCGCGAGCAGCACAATCCCCGGCCTCCTCTTATCCGTCGATAGGAAATGCACCGGTATCAGACCGATACCGATAGGAATGATGACAAGCCATAACAACAAACCGAATACCTGTATCATCTGAGCAAACTCTCTCCTCTTATTTTTCTTACCATGCCCGTGCCCTAACGCAAGTCGCCGGGCTTGCGTTTATTTTAGCACATCCGCACGGTAATCGCAAATCTTTACCTAGTCTGCCTTCTGTACAGATAATTGCCGAATATTACTACGACTGCGACAATCAAAAGAAAATAGAAACTGATCCCGCGCGTCACATACAATGACGGCATCAAATATCTGCCTGTAAAAATCACACCAAAGATACTGCGGTACATAAGCTCCGTAATTCCCTGCGCGCCCGGCACCGGAAGCATATCGACGGCAATATATACCGACGCCTGTAAGCTCGCAACCGTCATCATGTCCGCGCCCTCCAATGAAAATCCTCTGTAGATAATCCAAGTCAATACAAATACGCTGCACCTTTGCAGAAAGGTAAAGAGGCATACACCAAATATTTTTCCCTTATGTGCCGCCAGAAAATACACCGCATCCTGATAGCCTTCCACAAAATTTTCAATCTTGTCCCGTCTCCTCGTTGAAGGTTTTAAGACCCGCATCTTCACAAGCAGCCTCTCCATCTTCACAATCACGCCTCTAATCCATCCCGGCGCAAGCATTACCGCCAGCAGGATCAGCACAAGCGTTGTGTTCAAAGCAAGCCCAAGGAGAAACAGCGGAAAATATTCCCGCAGATAAACTTTGAGCGGTCCGTGCCAGAATACAAACATCACAATACCCATCACCACAAGCACAAACTTATAAATCAGCGCTACCGTCATCAACACCACAGACGATTCCGACAAGCTGTTTTTGTCTTTGCACATATAATATAACTGCATTGGCTGGCCTCCCGTTGCCGAGGGTGTGATGCCGGAATAGAAGAATCCGATGAAGGAATAAGAGATACACTTAAGCAGTCCGCTCTTCCCGTTCATCGAGCGCAGAAGATACCAGATCATGATTCCTTCCGCACTGACGAAAAATAACGCCGTAAGAACCGCGAGACATAAGGATACCGGAGAAAGCTTTTCAAGCGCGCTCCTGACTTGTCCCATATCCTGACCGTGAAATATCGTATAGAATGAAAGACCCATAACCACGAGAAAAAATGCCCCTTCCAAGACCCTTTTTCTCACGCCATGTGTCTTTGTACCGTTTCCCTGATTCACACTAACGTCCATATGCCGCCACCATCCTTTGCCGTCTGTTTTGGCAGTTCTTCCGCTCAACCTTCATCTCTCTTTCATCGTCTGCGGTCTGTTCCGCCGCGTCTCCCTCAACCGTCCGATACACGAATTCCGCCAGACTGCCTTCGTAGAGCACCTTTTTATCCGGATAAAGATAGAAATCCTTCGGCGTCACAAGCGAAAAATGCTTCTCAGAGATACAAATCTGATGCTCATCCAACAGCCTTGCAATATAAGAGGAACATGTATACTGATTCTTCCAGTAAAAAGGTTTCCCGCACACGATAAAAGGCAGTCCCGGCACTGCATAATGATAATGCCAGCGACACGTATAATCCTTCCGTAACTGCTCGCGAATCTGTTCTTTCTGCCGCCTGCTGCATGTCAGTTCACAGACCATATACTCTGCCGTCGGAAAAGCGCGCAGTATCTTACGTGTATCTTCCCTCTCAAATCCTGCAAAAAAAGGAATCCTCGGGTTTCTCCTGCCAAAGCTGTACGCTTCCTTCAGTCTTTCATCCATAGCAATTACTACATGTATATATTTCTGCTTCAGAAACCGGCGGATCAGGGCTGCGAACAGCCCCGGTGTATCTACCAGCGCAATATAAATATGTTCCATAACTTCCCCTTCCCGCGTATTACACAGTGCAAACGTAACTTTATATCATTTTATTGGAACTGATAGATTTTCCGCGCTGCACGGTATCCGCCTCTTGTCAGCATTCCGCCCAGTCTGCCCGGCAAATACGTCAAGCCGCTTAAGGTTGTATATTTTAACCGGAAATACAGACGCAGATTGTCTTCTTTGACCTGCTCCCACAGCCTCTTCCTTTTGCCGTAAGCTTCCTGCGAGTTGATCAACAGTAAATGAATCGAGGAAATGGCCATCATGATAGAGATATTGCGGCACATATATTCTGCCAGTTTCGGATAAGTCTCCTTTACCTCGTTCAAATCAACGCATTTGGAAACGATTTCCGTCACCCTGATCTGCTGGTCGATACGGCTCATCAGAACCTTTTCATTGACCGACTGATCTTCCCTGCCGATATAATAGTGATATAAGTCGATATCCATGTAATAGATGTGTCTCACATAAGGCAGCGGTTTATATGCGAAAATATTATCCACATAAAAGGTGTGCTCCGGTAAAACCACCTCTGACTGCCTAAGCACGTCTGTCCGAAACATCAATGCGTGCATGATCAGATACTGAGACGTGCGGAATCTACCGATGTCATTCCAGTCACACATTTCTTCCAGCGGAAAAACATTTCTATAATGCATCGTATGCGAACTGCCCTCGTCCAGATGATCATAAAGATAATTAAAGACAAACAAATCCGGAATTTCTCTCGTCAGTCCCGCCGCTTTCATATTGCAGAATCTCTTAACTCTGCCAAGAAGCTTCGCGTAGGCGTCTTCATCAAGCCAGTCGTCCGAATCCACCACCTTAAAGTAAACTCCCTGTGCCAGTTCCAGCCCCTTGTTGACACCCGAACCGTGTCCGCCGTTCGGCTTATGTACGGCTCTGACGATACCCGGATAACGTTTCTCATAATCGTCCGCTATCTGCGCCGTCGCATCCTTAGAACCGTCATTGATGATAATAATTTCTACGTCTTCTCCTCCGGGAAGAAGCGAATCAATACAACGTTTCATATAGTCCTGCGAATTATAGCAGGGAATCGTGAATGTGATATACTTTGTCTGTTTTGACTCCTTCATAGTTTAACCTCCATTATACCTTTGTTTATCCTGTCCTCCGGTTCGCGCGCCAAACCTTCCGGCTTTATACCATTCGTTTTTCTTTCTAACTATCATAACGAACAAAACCAAGGATTTTCTTCAACAAAGTATTAAGTTTATCTTAAAATATCCTTAGCAAAAGTAAATTATTGCGAAAATTATTTTCTAAAATCTACGTTTCAAACCTATAAAAACAAAAATCTTTTCAGTTTATAATAAAAAACTCCGAAACGCCTCAAAAAGATTACTCCCGCATGAAAGTATCTTTCTAAGGTGTTCCGAAGTTTTATTTCAGACACATTCCTTGTATGTTTCATATATCTTGCTAATTTTGACTGCGATGAATTACATCATACGCCGCTAATTTCCCGAAGCGTTCAGACAGTCGATTACCGCTTTCGCCACATAACTCATCCCAAGCGGTGTATAGTGCACGCCGTCCGACGTCATTTGCTGCAGGTTATCTACCTCGATGCCGCAATGATACAAGTCAATATAAGGAACTCCCTTATTGCCCGCAATCAGTTCGATCCGCTTCGAGAAATCTTCCGCCGTCAGTCCGTCATAATTGTTAAGCAGCACAAACGGCTGCTTCGTTCCCCAGTCTCCTACCGGGTGCAGCCCGCAGCAATAGACCTGCGCCATCGGATACTCGCTTGCCAGCTTATCCAGAATCAAAGTATAGGCGTCACTGAAGTTGTCAATCTCGCCTTCTTCCACCAGTCCGGTTCCGTCGTTGTCGCCAAGGGGTACTCCTTTTAAGAGATCGTTCGTCCCCATGAAGACAATGATGACATCCGGCATCTTGCCTTGGCTGCCCGTAAGTAACGATATTCTGTCCGTACTGCATCCGTACTTTACCTCTCCGGTATACAAAGAATCCCCTGCGCAGGTACACCCGGCGCTGGAATTATTAGAACACAATTCCATTCCCGTTTGCGCAAGCACTTGCATCCACCATGTTTCTGACACATCTGTCAGTTCTCCGTTCATAGGGAAAAAATTCGTACATTCGCCCGGTATCCATCCCTCGTAAGTGGACAGACTATCTCCCAGAATCGACAGACTGAGCCCCTGCAGCGACGCGCCATCTTCTTCTGCCGTGTCTGAAGCTGTCTCCTCCGGCATTTTCGACACTTCTGACACATCCGTCATTTCCATTTCATCTGTCTCGCTCTCTGAATCCGGGTTACCCAACGTTTCTGACGCATCTGTCGTTTCTTTCACGTCCGCTTCTGTCGTTTCTTTCGCATCCGCTTCTGATGCCTCGTCCTGTGTGGCAGCCGAAGCGTTTTTATCTGCCATATTGTCTTTTTCTTCGGCGCCGCACCCGGCAGCCCCTGCACAGAACAGACACGCGCACAGCGCAATGCATATCCATTTTCTTCTCATCGTTCTTTTCAATTGCCCCCTCATTCGTACCTTACCCCTTCCGTTTGTCTGATGAACCGCTTTGTATCATCAGCTATTTTTCTTTTTATGCCCTATTTTACGGAACACAAATATTTTCTGTCCGAAGAAATTCATCACGATAAACATACACATGCCAAGCAGCATGGCGACATTATCAATAAGCGCCTGCGAGTATGTTTTCTGTCCCAGCGAAAACAGATAAGTCACAAAAGGCTGCGCCACACTGAATGCGATCAGGTAGCAGACAATGATATTTATCGCAAATCTCCACGGAAGCCATTTATCTTTATTTTCCACCTTGAAAGTTACTTTCGCATTCGCATGGTAAGAAAATACGCTGCCGATAAAATAGGATATCCCACTGGAAAGCCAGTAATTCATGTGAATCAGATTATAGAGCACCGCCATAATCACCCAGCCCATCAGCGTATTGATGACGCCGACCATGCCGAAATGAATGACTTCCATGATGAAATCTTTGTTCCGCTCATACAGTTCCTTTATCTTTTTCATTCTGTTCTCCGTTCCGAAACATCTGCGCAATGCGCCGGCTTTCTTATCTTTCATCCGTCGCACCGGCTTGCCAAAGGCGGACTGCTCCTATATAATAAAGCCAGATATTTCATAGTCATATATTGTGCATTTCTATCTAAATATACACAATCTTGACACATTAATCAACAAGGGAGATTTTATATGCTGACGCTGAAAGTACATCACATCGGTTATCTGGTCAAAAAAATAGATGCGGCGATCCGGTCTTTTGAAACTCTGGGTTACCGCATCATACAGGAAACAACCTATGACGACATCCGCAAAATAGACATTTGTTTTATGGAAAAGGACGGGTACTGCATCGAATTAGTCTCTCCGGTCTCGGAAGAATCCGTTGTTTACGGTCTGCTCAAAAGATACAAAAACAGTCCCTATCACATCTGTTACGAGACGGAAGATTTTGAGAAGGATTATCAGACGCTTCTGACAAGCGGTTTTATTGCCATTGACGAACCCACCCCCGCGCCGGCTCTGCAAAACCGGAAAGTAACCTTTCTGACAAACGCGTCTATGGGTATGATCGAGTTGATCACGGATTGCCGTTCCTGACATACATGGTGATCGTACCGCATTTACATTCAGTAAAATCCGACAGATCAAGACTCGGCTCATAACACCAGTGCCGGTCTTCTCTGTTGTACATCACAACGACATCTATCTCATCGAGCGCTGCCCGTTCATCCCAGTTCGGACCGAACGAACGCTCGATTACTTTCGTTTCTTCATCCCAGTAGAACACCTCTTCATAATCATGCAGTCTGAACCAGTAATGTATCGTCTTATTTCCTTCCGGATTCGGAGCAAAACATGACAATACTTTCTTGTCCGTTCCCTGCACCAGCTCAAGTGTCGATTCAAGCATCGTCTGGATACTCTCACCCCTATAAGCAAAGTAATGGGCCTCTCTGAGCATCACTCTGCCGTGCGCCGCCAGCATCAGAAGCAGGCACAGCATATATGCAATTCGCCGTTTTCCGCTAAGCGGGCGGAAATTAACTGCGACGATCACAAAGAAAAAAGCAAACCCAAGCACACAGGGCAGAATATATCTCTCCTGTAAAGAAGTCTTGCTGTATGCAACACACTGCGGCACAATAATCGCTAATGCAAGCGCCGCCTCCCATATGAGTTTCCTGCTCTGCTCCCAGTAGGTCAGCAGAATCATAAACATCACGAGACCGAATCTCCTGTACCATTTCAGGTTTGCATGTCCCGCTTGATGCCAGATCTCCAGATACTGTCTTAACGTAATACTCTCATCCAATCCTATATAGTCATAATTATTCGTGCCGATTACAAAAGCAATCAGTAGTATCTCTACCGCAAAAATGATGCCGATTGCCAGCAGATAGGGTAGTCTGATTTTAACTGCCTCCCACACATTCGCCGCCGTAAATCTTTTGCCCTGCAATTCCTCATATAATATATAGAGCCCCACAAAGGGCAGCAATAATATAAACGGCTCTTTATAAACCGACATCAGAAAAAAAAACGCCACACTGGCATACGCATACCACTTAGCGCCGCCGTGAAGCCATTTAAGTAATAGGAAAAATCCTATCGCAAACATCATGATCGCGTAAGACTCCTGTGGACCTAATTTCCACCAGACCGCCGACTGATAACCGACCATCACTGTCAACGCAAAAAGTGCCGCACATGCCATGCCGCACTTCATCTGTCTCGCACAATAATACAGCGTCACATGCGCTATTACAATCTCTATCGCCTTAATAATTGACAGTGCTGTCAGATTTATGCCGAAAACTGCCGACGCAAGTACCCGGTTTATATAATAAAGCGGGCGGAAACGCAGCGTCAAATCATATCCCATGGCATCTTTCATGCACTCCCACAAGCTTATATGCTCTAACGTCATCCGGTCCGTATATCTGGCCAGTTCCCAGTCATCCACCAGATGAAATCCCGACGTCAGGGTGCCCATGCCGACGACAACGCTAAACACCAATACCGTAAAGAATCCCCATACACAAAACGTTTCTCTTCTATTCATGTCCAGACATTCCGTCCCCGTTACCCAATCTGGCTGATGATAATATCCGCCATCTCTCCCACATTCTTCATGGAAACTACCTGTCCCATATTGAACTTCATACCGAATTCCTGTTCAACGGCCGCCAGAAGATTAATATGTTCCAAAGAATCCCAATCCTCAATATCATCCGCCGTGGTTGCATCGGTCACGGTAATCTCCTCATCGTCAAAAACGTCTCTGAACACTTCATTTAACTTCTCAAATACTTCTTCTCTACTCATGTCATAACCTCCGTACAAACTCATATTCTTATCACAAATCTCAGTATTTCTTACTGCTTACTTAGTATCATATAAGGTTTTACACTATTTGGCAAGACAAAGCATCACCCTGCGCTCATCTCATCTGCGCTTCATACATTTACCGTAATCACCGTATTCTTCTTCTCATATGCATCCGGGATATCGAACTGCCAGACAGTGTTTCCGTCTTCCTGCTCGCAAATCTTCGTAAATCCCATGGTATCATAGAAATCTTTGACCATTGCATTCTTGGCTGTCGGATAATAATATCCCATAATCGTTCTGATACCGCACTCTTTGCATGCCTCCACCATACTGTCCAACATGGCAGATTCCATATCGCGCTTCAACACGCGGCAGCTCATAAGCCACAATTCCAAATGAAGCACATCATTCCCGGACGCGGATGTCACACGCTCTCCGATCCGATAAACTGACATATCTGTCATGCTTCCTTTGCGCCCGATTACGACAGAAACGACACCATTGTCACCAAATTTATCCTCCAGCTTGCCATACCGCGTAATATAATCCGAACTGCCTGCAAACTGCTCCACATCGCTTTGCGTATATCTGCGGGTAGTCAGATTAAACTGATTGCTCTTATTCGTCAACTGGGCAATTCTTGCCATATAGACTGCCTCAAAAGGTTTGATTGTCCCTTTCATATCAAGAGACAACAAATATTCTCTATAATCGCCGAAATTTTGCTGCTGTTGTTTGCGCTTTACATTCGCCTGATACATTTCACTTCGCTTCGTATCATCATCTGACAGCTTTGTCACCTCGAAGAACCCTGCATGGTCCAGCACGCGGATATACTGTTCCGGCGTGCCGATTGCCGGCACCGAGACTCCCTTCACCTGCGTGCTCACAATCTCACGTTCCGCCGGATTGTCATCGACAAACACAAGGCTGTCCGTTAAGATATCCATCTCGCTTGCAATTTCAACAATATTCCGGCTCTTCGGCTCCCAGTTTGCCTTAATGAGAATAAAATCTTCCGGTTTCAGTATGCCGTCCGGATGGTTCAGTCCGGCGACGGCATTGTCATATTCGTTCTTGGAGGCAATATTCAGCATAACGCCAATGTCTTTCTGCGCCTTGACATATCCTTGAAACTCCGAATAGACTTGTCCCATCGAAGTCTCCTGTCCGATCTCTAAGTTCTCTACACCGTCGTCGCCCACAATGCCGCCCCAGAGCGTATTATCTAAATCCAGCACAAGCGATTTCTTATTCTTGCCAAACACAGACTTAATAATATTGGAAAGATTATATGCAAATTCCGGAATTGCCTGCATACACATAGCATATTTGTACATATGCCAGTAGAAAGGATCTGACCACTTGTCCAATCCGTACGCAGCCGCCGCATAATTGATATCATGAATAAAGAAGTTGTTATGCTCTCTCGCATACTGATAGAACTTCTCGTTTAGTCTGTTGATAAAGCTGATGCGCCCTTGTATGTACACCGCTTCCTGATTACCCAGTATACGATAGAAGGGATACTCGAAATTATTCTGTATAATCGGACAATGATATTGCCCCGCCAGCTTGTCCCACATAACGCTAAAATGCTCAAACTGCTCTTCCAGCAAGGCATCAATCTGTTCCGCCTGATCCGTAACGCCGGGATATCCTGTAATATTTCGGTTCGATGTATGAATATAAATCATATCCGGAGCAAAATTTACAAGCTCCGGATTATCAAACATCGCATCCTGCCAGTACTGGGCATATTCCGACTCATAGAATACCGGCCGTATTCCCTGATTTAACAGAAACACTTCCAATACCCTGATAATGTCATGGGTCGTGCTGCCGCCCAACACCGCAATTTTTTTCGATAAAAAGTTTCCGCCTTCCTCCAGCAGCTGCCGCTTTATCTTCTTAGATTTCTTAAGTACATATTCACTGTCAAAAGGATATTCCAGTTCTTTCATATATTTCCTCCGTATCGTCATTACTCCTGCGGATAGAAATCAGCCTTGATCAGTCTGACCAAAAGATCCGCGTACATTTTCGCACCCTCTTCCGACAAGTGGATACCGTCCACCATATATTTGTCGGAATTATAGGCGTCAATTCCGCTTTCTTCCATCGCGTTGTAGAAGATCACACCGTCTTCCTTGTGCTGCTCCGCCACATATCCGCAGACTCTGGCATAGGATACCATAGAACCGTAGCCGTAGTCTATAGAGTAACTGTCGCCAATGAATTTTCCTGCGTCAAATATCTGGCAGAAATGAGGTGCAATCATAATGATCTTCGCATCAGGGAACGCCCGGTGCAACTGTATCACTGCGGAATCAAGCGCTCCGGCATAGGTGCGAATCGCGTCCACGTCTCTGACACCGCCGCCTTCCATATATTTACTGATCGGAACCTGCGCAAGAAAATCATTGATACCATATTCTATCACAAAATAATCCGTTTTGGTAAAATCACATTCTTTTAACGGAATTTCCGCCTCATAACCGTCAAAAATTGCCGGATTGATATTCCCCAGAATCGCATTGACAACTCCCAGCAAAGAACGTGACTCCCACATATCAAAACCCGTCGGTTCATTCGGAAGCAGCGCCGCTGTAGTGCCGCCCATCGCCATATTGTAGACTTTCGCATTGCATGTCGCCGATACAAGATCAGCCACCCCAACCTTGCCGTCCTCATGCTCCATAATACTGTCTCCTAAGAATACAATCTGCATCTCGTGCGTACCGTCCACCGTATTATCGGAGATAGAAGAACTCATCTCCGCCGTCGGAGCGGCATCCGGAGTCTCCCCCGCATTCGTCAGCGTCTTATCCGGTTCCGGCTCTGTTGTCTGTTCCACGCCCGCCGTGGGAAGCGTCTCCGTGCCGACATCCGGCTCGCCTTTTAACTCATTCCATTCCGCCTTCAACTCCTGCACTGTCTGGTGGTTCTGCTCCTCTAATGCCAGCCGTTCCTTCTCAACTCTCATTTGCGCCTGCCCATAGATGATTTCTATAATTGCCAGAATGCAGAATCCAATCAGCACGGTGAGCAGTAATACGCTGCTGTTATGTCTGTTCTTTCTTGTATTTCTTCTATTGTCCATATTTTAATCCTGCCTTTCTTATAAACAAATAATTATGAACCTCTATGGTCAGCATATCACTTTTTTATCGCTTTGGGGAATTTCTTCCTAATAATTAAGAAACCTTTCAAAATTCTTAAGAATTGGCGGTTATTTCTATTTGTAACCAATCCCTATTATAGTATATAATAAAAAAAATGGAAATATGCACTATCTACCGATACGAAAGAAAGGAAGCTCCTATGTCACTTGTTGCCCAAGGCTCACAACCTACGTCCTCATCACCGGTTCTCTCCGATGCACAGACGCGCAGAAGATTTCACCAAATTTCTTCTCCTTCATCTGCTTGGCAGTGGCGGCTCTTTTTTCTCTTGTTTGTGCTTTTATTCTATCTAATCGAATTATTATGGATACACCCGGTGGACGGTATCAACGACGACTGGGGCATCCACAGCGCCTTATCCGGCGCATATCTTGGTTATCCGGAAGCACATGTGCTCTTCTTCCTGTATCCTTTATCATGGCTGTTATCGAAGCTGTATACTCTGTACAGCTTTATCCCTTGGTTCGGTATTTTTCAGCATGGCGTTCAGGTGATCAGCCTCTATGCAGTCTATCGGCGCAGTATGCAGATATGGTATCGCCACAACAGCCCTGACAAAGCATGGAAGCCTGCGTTGACGCTCACATGCTTTCTATTCTTCATCGTCAATTTAAATGTAATATCCGAAGCGCAATACACCACCACTGCCGGACTGACGGCAGCGGCTGCCGTATTTTGTTTTATCACGACCAAAACCGGCGCTTCCACGGCTTCTTTCTTAAAAAGCTGCATTCCTACCTTCATTTTTGCATGGATTTCTTACAGTATGCGTCAGAACATCTTTTATCTCATGCTGCCCGTGGCTGGAATGCTCTGGATCGCCAAATGGATCAACGCATACCGGAACGGCTATGAACAATCTTCCCGCAAGCTAATCGGCTTCGCCCTGATTCTTCTCGCCGGTATGGGAATCTTATACGGCTTAAATGCTGCGGCATACTCCGAACAAAAATGGTCCGATTTTCGCCAGATTAATCATTATAGAGAGCGCGTCGGCGATTTCTATACCTGGCCGGAATACGAAGAGTGCAGAACCGCACTGGAAGAACTCGGCATTACCGAAACCGAATACAATTACCGTCGAAGCGGCGCGCCGCATATCGGTTACGACATGACCGTAGATGACTGGAAACAGATGCACGATATCGCAAGAGACTGTTACCTTGCGCGTACCGATACCGTCTCCCGTATCAAAAATGTTGTCAAAGGAAGTATTTTTGTCTTCTTTTATGAAGACGGTATGCAGCCTGCAAACTTTCTTGCACTGCTCCTTATGGTCATAACGTTTATCACAATTATCGCACATCGCAATTTTCGCGCGCTTTTTGTATTTCTTCTGTATTTTATCGGGCGCACGGTCAGCTGGGTCTATGTCCTCTATGAAGGACGTTTTCCGAAACGTATCATACAGCCGCTCATTACGATGGACTATATTGTCCTGCTCGCCATCCTGCTCAGCTTTAATCTACTGCGCGCCGAACACGCGAAACGCTATGCGGTTATCCTGCCGGTCATCCTGTTACTCAGCGTGGCTTCTCTCTGCATTACTAAAAATAATATCGACGCCAATTACCATGTTCACGAAGATACATGGAATGAATTGAAGGCATACTGCCATGCCCGCCCTGAGAATCTCTACATATGGACTTATAATTCCGGTACTTTGGAGAATTATTGCGAATCGCCGTTCGATATGACATTAGATACATACAATAATTTTATCTATACAAACTGGGGCGTTGTCTGTAACCCCAACACGAAGACAAAGCTGGCGCAATACGGCGTCGAACATTTTGGACAAGATCTGATAGAGAGTGACAACACATATTTTATTCTGCAAGAGGCGCCCCACAACAACGAGCACCCCGTTCTCATGTACTTCAGACACACCTATGATGCGGAATGCGAAGTTACGGATACGTTCACTGCAGGAGATACGAACTATGCGGTATACCGGATGCGCCCCAAGAAGTGATTTGAACCGCAATAACCGGGATAAATTTGCTTTGCAGACTCAAATAATTACTTCGCCCGATTTACTCTACTTTGTTCACTCTGCGCGTCACCAGCATCAGGCGGTACTCGAAATCTCTCCTGTTCTTTAACGCCATATTAGACAGAATCAGTCCCGCAAACAGCGACTGGATTGCCGCCAGTCCGATAAATCCGCATACGAAGAGCGTCGGAAACCGCAGTACAAGTCCGGTCTCGATATAGGCTATCAAGATTGGAACAAATAGAATTACTGCGATTATCGCAAGAATAAAAGAACACAGCCCAAAAAACTCCATCGGTTTATAATCTCTGTATAATTTCATAATAGTATGCAGTACTTTAAAGCCATCGGAGAACGTGTTGAGTTTCGATTCGC
Organism: Lachnospiraceae bacterium; assembly: GCA_009774585.1. Taxonomy (GTDB): domain Bacteria; phylum Bacillota; class Clostridia; order Lachnospirales; family Lachnospiraceae; genus UBA3282. The sequence continues at coordinate 2,678 of VSOA01000019.1, read as the reverse complement.
TCCCCTCCGGTCTGTCTCTGTAGTCTACGATTACATTCTCAATCTGCATATTATTATAAACTGCGTGAATCGTCATCTCCGTCTCTATCTCGAATCCCGTGGACAATACGGGGAATGTCTTGACAAACCCGTAGCTGAACGCACGGAATCCCGTCATGATATCCTTTATCTCACAGTGAAACAGACGGTTGATGCTGCTTCTTACAATCGTATTGCCGAAATTGTGGAACGGTCTCTTATTCTCTGTAAAGTAAGTGGATGAAAGCCTGTCCCCTACTACCATATCCGCGTTATGGTGCAGTACCTTGTCCGCCATTTCGCCGGCGTACTCCATCGGATAAGTATCATCGCCGTCCACCATGATATAGCACTCCGCTTCGATTTCCCGGAACATCCGCCTTATGACGTTTCCTTTACCCTGCATATGCTCATATCTGACAATGGCACCCGCCTCTCTTGCAAGTTCAACGGTGCGATCCGTAGAATTATTATCATAAACGTAAACCACAGCGTCAGGCAAAGCCTTCCTTGCGTCCGCAACCACTTTGGCAATCGTTTTCTCCTCATTATAACATGGTACTAAAACAGCTATCTTATCCATCCCTTTATCCAACTTTCCGGTCGTAATCCCTGTATGCGCCACATCTTTCCACAAATAAATGACGCAGCAGCCTGCAGACGCAAGATGCTTTTATTTGCGTCTATTTTATCATATTATTGTACGCTTTACTATCCGTTTTATTAAAATCCCTGATAAATAAATTCACCGGCACTGTACCCCGGACCGTAACAGCCGAGCAGAATCACCGCAAACAATAAAGCGTACCAAATCGCCCAGCGGATCACAAGCGCCTTACCCGCTATCCGTTCTCTGACGGAACCTTTGTTCTGTGCTATTGATACGGCATACAGAACAAACAGCGCCGCTATGACAATAACCGCCTCAATCAGGTCCAATCCCAACTGAAGCAGCGAACCGTCCCATAACACGGAAGGGTTCCACACGGTCACCGCGCCTCTAAGCATTGCAAACGCATCTCCTACAGACTCGGCACGAAAGAACAAGTCTCCGATACATACCAAGAAAAATGTCCTCACAACGCGGACTGCTCTGACCGCCTTACCCCCGGCGTCAATATGCCATTTTTCCATCAGGCGCGCGCAGGGTGGTGCAAGCAATTCCTCCATCACAATATAGAACCAGTGGAGCAGACCCGAGCCTATGACGAACTTCCAATCGCCCCCATGCCATATGCCGACTGTCAGCCAGAGTACAAACATCGCAGCAAACGTGGCATACTGTTTACCTCTTTTCTTGCCAAACTTATTTTTCCATGATTTGTTCAGATTGGTAAAAAACTTCGTGCGCAGCACAGGATAAAACACATACTCCTTCATCCACACGCCGAGCGTGATATGCCACCTGCGCCAGTATTCGGCAATGCTTCCCGCAAAGAACGGCGTTTGAAAATTCTCCGGCAGCAGAATACCGAAACTCTCCGACATACCGAGCACAATATCCATACATCCCGAGAAATCCGTGTAGAGCTGGAACGCATAACACACCGTGGCAACCCAGATGAACGCACCCGGATAGTCTGCATACCCGCCGTACACAGTATCTACTAACATCCCCAGTCTCTCCGCAATCACGAGTTTCTTAAAAAATCCCCACAGCATACGCTGCAGTCCTCTTGTCACTCTTCTGTAATCAAATTGATGGGGTATAAAGAACTGCTCGCCGTGCTCCCTGTACTTGAGAATCGGTCCTGAGATAATAACCGGAAAATACATACCGTACAGCATCAGCTTGAAATAATTGGTCTGCGGATCGGCAATCCCGTAATACACGTCAACCACATAGCCGAGCAGTGAAAAGGTGTAGAACGACATGCCGAGCGGTATAAGGAAATCCACGCTCTTAATCAGTTCGTCGGAACTGCCGAGCAGTCTTGCAATCCCGTCAATCGTATAAATACCGAAATTAACGTATTTGAGCACCACCAATATACCGATATTGACCAATATAGTCATAATCAGTATCATCCTGCGGCGCCTGCCGTCCTGTCCGCCCCCTTGTATACTATCCTGTTTGTCTTCCTGTCCTGAAGAAGCCGACAACAGACGTATGCCCGCATAGCAGACCGTCACGGAAACAACCGGATAGACAATCAGTATTCCATTCCCTGAAAGAAGATAATAGGCAACGCTGCACACCAACAAAAGCCCCCACTGCATTCTGCCGGGGAGCACATAATACAAGAATAAAAGAATTGCAAAAAAGCATAAAAAATTAAATGATGTAATTCCCATAAATCAGATTTTATCATATAAGCAGGCGAAAAGAAACCTCTTTTGCGTGCAAGATTTTTAATTTGCATATTTCAAACAAATAGAGTAGAATTGCTATAACCTTATCCGGCGCTGCCGGACATCTGCCGGATACCGACTACACGAGGAGACTGATTTATGCTATTTAATTCTGTATCTTTTGGAATATTTATATGCATCGTATTTATTCTCTACTATCTTGTACCACATAAATACAGATGGATTTTTCTGCTTGCCGCCAGCTATGTTTTCTATATGAATCTTCACATCGGCTATGTCGTTTTACTGTATGCCACGACGGCGCGTACCTATGTTCTTGCACGTGACCGTGAACGGGCGCAGACAAG
>VSOA01000190.1 GCA_009774585.1 Lachnospiraceae bacterium | reverse complement strand
CGTAATTTCTTCATATGCGGTATATCTGATTTTGATAAAATAACGGTAGAAAAAATGTGTCTCACCCATTCTCACTTCACCCAGCCGTCTCGCCGATTTAAACTCTACCGATAATGCGTCCTTTATCTTTGCGGTATCCGCAGTCTCTTTTGCATTATTCAAACCCTTGTTTTTCTTATCCGTATCTGTCATGCTGACAAACTTCATATGAATTCCCCACATCCTAAAGCCTCACCCCTACATTAAAACGCGCGCATGGCTGATTGCTTATCACATAAAATAAAAACAGCACACATGCATATACACGGTGCTGTCTTGTCAGATAAGCTGGAAAAGGGACTCGAACCCTCGACCTACTGATTACGAATCAGTTGCGCTACCGACTGCGCTATTCCAGCATATTCCTGCAACAATGGTTATTATACTTGCTTACCGACGATTTTGCAAGTACAAATTAAAGATAAATTTTGAAATTGCCGGATAAATTTCGAAATGCCGGCAGATAAGTATTTTCATCTCTATTAAATCTGCTCATTCTGCCTGTGCAGCGCCGGTTCCTCATACTTGTCCATAAAGTCTTCGCCGAGAAACACAATCTCCTCTGCAAACCGTATAGAGTTCGTCACGGTAAATACCGAGATGACTCTCTTAAAACGCAATCCCGGAATAAAATTCATAATTTCCATCGGGAACATCCCGTACAGAACAACGTGCTGCGGAAAAATCCGGCGATAATCCAACAAATCTCTCGGATGAGGTTTGATCAGTACCTGAGCGCTCTTTCCGTCGCTCTTTCCGTATTCTTCTATAATATCGGTAAAAATCCGCTTTCTTGTCTCCAGATCGCATAGCGGTTCGGAAAGCACCAGAATTTTATCCTCCGCGCCCATATCCAGCGACCGCTGTAATTCGTCCATATTCTCAATAAAAAGGTGAATCAGCACATTTTTGTCATCCTCCGTCAAATGCTCTGTCAGTTCTTCCCGGGACTGCTCGATGTGTTTATCGATCGGATACGGGATAATACTCTTATCGTTAATCTCCATGTCAAGACAATATTTTGCATAACCGTTCTGGATAAAAATCAGATTATGCGCCGCCATCCATGCCTTTAATGCAAAATGTCCTCTGTTATCATACCGCGCCGTATCATATGTCTCTATACAATTTAAACCGTCCTCTACCGCATGATAATAGATTTTCTTGTAGCTTAAATAGTACCCAATGGGGTCCGAATCACAGAATACATAGATATCCCGATATTCCTTAAAATCGACCGGAACATAAGGCTCCTGTAATCTGCCTAGCATCTTCGTGTACTTGATGCGCGCCAGCATATTGACAACGATATTCCCTCTGTCCGTATGATATTTCTGAAGCTTCGGGAAAAATTCTTCCGACTTTTCCTCAAACATAAAGACTTCTTCAAATATCCCGCTTTTCTGCGCGCGTTCTTTTAGATTCCCGAAATCGTTCGACATGGTGCTGAGCACCAAAGACGCCTGTCCCTGCTTGTCCTTCGGCAGAAAAAACTCCTTCAGACAGGCTACATATACATGATAATATGTGTGGCACACATAGATTCGTTCCTTCATGTAAAACTTCCTCACCGTTTACTTTTCTTCTGTCCTTTGTAAAATTCACTTTCTTTTCTTCTTGAGATTCCGATACGCCCACAAAAGCTTGTAATACATGACAAACCATAACGTAGAGCGCTGCTGCATTCCGACCAGTCTCTTTTCCTCCTCATGTATCCGCTCACGATAATACGGGTTGTCCCGAAAATCCGGGAACGCCTGCCGCATCTCGTCACCAAGCTTTTGCACAAACCTAAGCCTGACCGGTTTCACTCCCTGCATATAAGTGAAAAGTGTATTCACATAGAAAAGCACGGCAAAGCTGAACTCCAGCTCTGCCCGGTACTTCTCCAGATATCCGTATTGCTTCGCTTCCTTAAGCATGATTCTGCCCGCTTCCATACGGTCAAGACACCTTTTTTCATTGATGGTATGAACTGTCGATACATCATGCTGATAATAATAATACAATGGTTCTTCGATGTATTCAAAATGCTTTGCACGCAGCATCCATGAATTACCGATTGCATTATCCTCATAGAAAATCCCTTCCGGAAATCGACTGGGATGGTCAATCACAATTTCCCGACGATATACTTTCACCACCAGACTTCCGCCGTCAAGCAGGAGCGATTTGTATTTTTCCTCATTTAAAATCCCGGTCTGTTCCCGTTTATTGTTGTGTACCACCTGCCCGATTTCCATATTATGCTTATCCGTCAGATGATAATCGCAGCCAACCATATCCGCGCCGGTCTCTTCTCCTTTGTGAATCAGTCTCTCATAGAAATCATGCGTAATCCAGTCATCACTGTCTATAAAGCCAATCCATTCACCCTTAGCACGCTCCATCCCTATATTCTTCGCACCACCCTGTTTCCTATTGATCTCAGAATGAATCGCATGGAATTTATCCGGATATTTTCGTTCATAAGCGCGCAAAATCTCCATCGAAGAATCCGTCGAACAATCATCCACCGCAATAATCTCGTAATCTTCTATCGTCTGATGCACGAGCGATTCCAGACAGTATTCCAGCTTTCCGTCCGCCGCCATATTATAAACCGGAACAATAATTGATAATTTCATATAACTTTTATCCTCTACATCCTATCAGATATAATATCCACCATTTGATGAAAGAAAAAACTCTGATACGGAAGAATCCGCAGTCCATCGTCATACGCCCTGCTCATAAATAGTACAAAATACAGTACTGCCGCCGCAATCATGCCAAGCCGCAAAAGTCTCCGCAATTTAATATTTTCGGTTTCCTGTATCAACGCGGGTAAAAAGAAAATATGGCTGACCGTCAGATAGTATCCGATACGGGAAATTACCGGCAGGAATGAACACAGCGTATAGAGTACAAGCGCACCCAGATTCAGATAGAAATAAAACTGCATCTTTCTGTTCCCTCGTATCGATTTACGGTAATAGAACAGAGATAAGCCAAATACCGCCGCACAGCGAAGTATATTGATATAGCTGGTCCCGCCTTCAAGGTATTCCGTGTCCTCATAACTTGGATATAGAAATACCGCAACCTTTAAATAAAAGTCCTGCATAAACAAAAATGTTGTACAAAACAGCGCAACAATCGCAAGCTGCCACTTTTTCCATGCGACGGACGCCAGCACATAAAGCGGCAGCACCACAATCAGCGACTTGTGGAAAAACGAGCCGAGAACCACAAGCAGAACAAATCGTAACCACTGTTTTCGTATCACAAACTTCATGGAATACAAGGCTGCCGCCAACGCAAGATAATAGCGCACGGTACTGAATGTCTGAAAATAATAGCCCAGCGCCATAAACAGAAAATAGGTCAGCGGAAACTCGTCACTCTGCTCATAAATAGCCAATAAAAACAGCAAAATCGTTGCAAACGCATAGATTGCGAACACGAGCAGGTAATTTTCAAAACCGGATAGTCCGTATATCATCCTGACTGACAGATTGAATCCCGCTTCCGTCGGCACATATGCATCGCAGTTTATTAAATGCATAAACTCCACATATTTGGCATAATCGTTCCCAACATTCAACCGACAAGCCGACAATGCAAATAGGATGAGAAAAACAGCCGCCAGACAGAGGCGGTTGCACATCTGCTGTCTTGTTGTCTTATAAGATTGTATATTCGGGTGGTTATCCACCATACCGGCAAGCAGAACGGTTCCCACTGCCACCGAAAGATACAAAATCATGAACGAATCCCCGCTCCTTCTGTCATATGTTATCTTCTGAAGTTTTGGTACTTAGTCGACATTCCGTTCAATATGAACATCCATCTGCGGATACGGAATCGATATGCCGGCATCGTCAAGCGCATACTTAATCTGTTCCGTAATGCGCCATTTACATTCCCAATACTGCTCATTAGAAGCCCAGCAGCGCACATTCAGATTCACGCCGCTGTCCGCCAATTCCTGTACAAACACAAGTCGATCTTTTTCTTTGAGCACTGCTTCATCTGCTTCAAGTACTTTTAGTATTACTTCTCTTGCCGTGCGGATATCTGCATCATATGATATTCCAACGGTAATATCCATTCTGCGCTCTCCCAGTGTACTCATATTCAGTATACTGGAATTGGCCAAGGAGCCGTTCGGAATGATTACGACATGGTTATCCGGCGTCGCAAGCTTCGTATAAAACAATTGAATCTCTTTTACGGTTCCCTCATGTCCGTCGTTATCCATTTTGATATAATCATCTACCCGGAAAGGTTTTAACAAAAGAATCAGAACTCCGCCAGCAAAGTTGGACAAACTTCCCTGCACTGCCAGACCAATCGCTACACCTGCGGATCCGAGCAGCGCCACTACACTCGTTGCATCCAAACCGAATCCGGAAGCGATCATAAACAGGAGCACAACATACATGACCGCTTTGATAAAAGAATCCAAAAACTGCATAACGCCCACGTCCGCATTTCCTTTTTTCAGGGAACGGCGGACAATTTTTCTGATCAGTTTAATGATCTGCACGCCAATCAGAAACACAAGTAATGCCAGCAGTACTCTCACGCCAAACCTCAGCGCCTTATCCGGCAATTGCTGTAAATACGCTTGTATCAGCCCGACATCCACTTCTTCATATACAATATGTTCCGCTTCCATCATTTACCTCGTTTCTGTGCTGTTTTTTCTCTGCTATCCTTACTTTTCTTATTTTCTCTCGTCGCTGTACTTTCTTTCGTCGCTGTACTTTCTTTACTTCGGCGCATCTCCTGCTCTTCGGTAATCTTCTGCAGTTTATCGGCGGCCTCCTGTGCCATCTTGAGTTTCTTCTCGGCTTCCTTTGCCCTTTCTCTCGCTTCTGCTGCGGCAATCTTAGCCAGTCTCTTAGCCTCAGCCGCTTCCTTGGCGATTGCTTCCGCCTCTTCTTTCGCTGCCTTGCGCTGCGCCTCTTCCTGTTCTTTACGCAGCTTCTCGGCACGCATTTTCTCAATCTCCGCCTTCTCCTGTTCCGTGTAAGGCGTATAAGAGAAAATACTTATAGATAGCGGAGCGCTCACCATATCGATTGCGTATGGTTTACCGTCCCATTCCGTATCAATCGTATCGCAGACTTTCTTATTTACGGTGCCGCTGCCCCCGTAAATTTTCGCGTCGGTATTCATGATTTCTTTATATTTGCCTTCATAGGGCACGCCTACACGGAATTCCTGCTTCACATTGGCAAAATTAGCCACTACGATAAGCGATTCCTCCGGTTTATCCGCCTTGCGCAGATATGACAGCATACATGCATTGGGCGTAATACAATTAATCCATTCAAATCCTTCCCATGAAGTGTCCTTGCCATACAGCGCGGGCTTCGATATATAAAGTTTATTCATGTCTGCAATCAGACGGTTTAACTTCGCGTGTTCTTCATTCTGCAGCAGTTCCCACTCCACCGCTCTTTCTTCATTAAACTCATCATATTCGCCGATATCCTGTCCCATAAAAATCAATTTCTTGCCCGGATGAGTCATATGATATGCATATGTTAGACGCATATTCGCAAACTGTTCCTTGCGCGTACCCGGCATTTTACCAAGCAGCGTTGCCTTACCGTGCACCACTTCATCATGGGAAAAAACGAGCATAAATTTCTCGCTGTAAGCATAAATCATACTAAAAGTAAGGTCGTTGTGCCTTCCTGAGCGGAAATAGGGATCCGTCTTAATATAACTCAAATAATCATTCATGAAGCCCATATTCCACTTCAAATCAAATCCAAGCCCATCATCCTCCAGTTCTCCCGTAATCTTGGGCCATGCCGTCGATTCTTCCGCAATCATCAGGACACCCTTATTTCGTTTCTTCATCACGGAATTTAAGTGTTTCATAAACTCAACTGCTTCCAGATTCTCATTACCTCCATAAATGTTGGCAACCCATTCCCCATCGTTCTTACCGTAATCCAGATACAGCATAGAAGCAACCGCATCAATACGGATACCGTCGACATGATACTGCTCCACCCAGTAAAGCGCATTGGCAATCAGATAATTGCGCACTTCCGGTCTGCCATAATTATAGATTAGCGTTCCCCAGTGAGGATGAAATCCCTGTCTCGGATCCTGATGCTCATACAGACATGTGCCGTCAAATCCTGATAAACCGTAAGTATCACGCGGGAAGTGTGCCGGAACCCAATCGAGAATCACGCCGATTCCGGCCTTATGCATCTCGTTCATAAAGTACATGAAATCTTCTGCCGTTCCGTATCTTGAGGTCGGCGCATAGTAACCGATCACCTGATACCCCCATGAAGCGTCGAACGGATGCTCCATCACCGGCATCAATTCCACGTGCGTATATCCCATCTTCTTGATATATTCTATCAACTTTGGCGCCAATTCTCGATAATTATAGTATTCTCTGCCGTCGTCAGGCTTTGCGAATGAACCAAGATAAACTTCATAAACATTGATCGGTTCATCCTGCGACTGTACCTTGGCACGATTCTTCATCCACTTGTTATCTTCCCAGCGAAAACCGTCCAGATTCCTGACGATGGAGGCGCTCTCCGGCCGAAGCTGTTGACCGAAAGCGTATGGATCCGCTTTCATAAAGGTCAGACCACCTTTCGCCTTAATCTCAAATTTGTAGCATTCTCCCTCTTTGATATCCGGTACAAACAACTCGAAAACACCGGAATCCCATAACCTTCTCATCTGGTTTGTCCTGCCGTCCCAGCCGTTGAAATCTCCTACAACGCTGACGCGCAGCGCATTCGGCGCCCATACTGCGAACAGAACACCTTCCGTACCGTCTATCTTCATAGGATGCGCACCCAGTTTCTCATATACCATATAATGGATGCCGACATTAAATTTCTCCGTATCTTCCCGTGTTATCTGCACCGGAAAATTGTAGGCATCTTTCACCTTCTTTAACGTGCCATCCTGCGCTTCCACGATATATTCATACGCCGGAATCTTTTTGCCCGGAAGACTCACCGCAAAGAATCCCTCTTCATCAGCCATCTCCATCTTATAACTCTTATCCCCATCCACAAGCTGAAGACGCACGCTCTTCGCTCCCGGCTGGAACGTCTGTACCAGCACGGAACTCCCGGTCACATGCGCACCCATAATTTCATGCGGGTTGTCCGACTCCGAGTATACAATTTCCTCAATTTTGGGCCAGTTCATCAATTTGTATAATCTCTTATTCATAACTTCTCCTCATTTCTGCGCTGCTTTTTGCGCATGACGAGTTTGTGGCAAGCAACGCGCAGACACAAATCTCGTGATTGAAAATTTATAATTTTCAATCTTCTCCCTCCTGACAATTATTATGGCTCTATCTTGTGAATCAAAAGCCCGCTTCGAAGCTTGGGTTCGAACCATGTCGATTTGGGCGGCATCAGTTTGCCTGCATCGGAAACGGCAAACAATTCATGGATGTCTGTCGGATACATGGCAAACGCCACCTTTGCATCTGTATGCACGCGGTATTCCAATTCATCAAGTCCTCTGATACCGCCGACAAAATCTATCCGTT
>VSOA01000189.1 GCA_009774585.1 Lachnospiraceae bacterium | reverse complement strand
TAGAGTTCGTCGGCAGCGTCAGATGTTTATAATAGACAGCCTATACACTCTGTCACACATAACTTTTTCACAGACAAACATACAAAGCCGCCTCTGATGCCGCATCATATTTATAGTATAGCCAACAAAATATTGTCATGCAACATTTTCCGTAAAAAAATTACGGCAGTCCAGCTTTCATAACCGTTCCGCCGTAATCATTACTCTTTGATAGTTGCCTTTTCTAAGAAATCATCATCTTCACCCTCACGAATGAAAACCTTCCACATTCTGTTACTTCCTACACATCTGCTTCCCTGACTGCCTTACGCACCTTAAGAACCATCGACGGCGCAACGGACAATTCATCAATGCCCATCCGCAGAAATTCTTCCGTCAGTTCCAGATCCGCTCCAAGCTCGCCGCAGATGCCTACCCATTTACCACACTTATGCGCGTTGTCAGCCACCATCTGAATCATTCTGAGGATTGCTTTATGATGCGGATTGTAGAAATCGTCTAATTTCGTATTCTGCCTGTCAAGCGCCAATGTATACTGCGTCAAATCGTTTGTTCCGATACTGAAGAAGTCCACAATTTCCGCCAGTTCATCGCTGACCATTACCGCCGCCGGCGTCTCAATCATGATTCCCTGTTCCGGTACTTTATACGGAACCTGCTGTTCGTCTAACTCCGCCTTCACCTGCTCCACAATCTCGTAGATTCTGCGCACTTCCTCCACGGATGTAATCATCGGGTACATGACAGAGAGATTTCCATGCATCGCCGCACGGAACAGTGCGCGAAGCTGTGTCTTAAAGATGTCGGGCTGTTTTAAGCAGATCCGGATCGCACGGTATCCCATCGCCGGATTGTCTTCTTTGCCCAGATTGAAATAATCCGCCTGCTTATCCGCTCCGATATCCAATGTACGGATCACAACCTTCTTACCTGCCATCGTCTGTACTACCTGTCTGTATGCCTGAAACTGCTCCTCTTCTGTCGGGAAATTATCTCTTCCCAGATACAGAAACTCGCTTCGGAATAGCCCGATACCGCCCGCATCATTTTCAAGTACATAACCCACATCTGATACGCTGCCGATGTTCGCATAGATATCTATCTTTTTTCCGGATAAAGTCACGTTATCCTTCCCCTTCAGCGTCTGTAAGAGTTTCAGCTTCTCCTGTTCCCCTCTTACTCTCTCCTCTGCCTCTGCACATACTTCTTCCGAAGGATCAAAAATAACCTCTCCTTTCAATCCGTCTACGACAGCTTTCATTCCCGTATGCACTTCATCAAGATTCACAGGCACACCGATCAGCGCGGGAATATTCATCATTCGCGCGAGAATTGCCGTATGGGAGTTAGAAGAACCATGTACCGTAACGAATGCAAGGATTTGCTTCTTATCCATCTGTACGGTCTCGCTGGGACTCAAATCATCTGCTACGATAATGGACGGCTCCATATCCGCCAAATCCACATCTCCCTGCCCCATAAGGTTCCTTACGAGACGATTTGAAATATCTTTGACGTCCGCCGCTCTTGCCTTCATATAGTCGTCGTCCATGTTAGCAAACATCTCGGAAAAGTTATCTCCCGTAACTGCCACCGCATATTCCGCATTTACCATTTCTGTCCGTATCATGTTGTGAATCGCGTCCAGATAATCGTCGTCCTCCAGCATCATCTGATGCACCTCGAAAATTGCGGCGCTTGCCTCACCCACTTCCTTTACCGCTTTATCATAAAGCTTCTGAAGCTGTTCCTGAGCCTGCTCCCCTGCTTTACCTAAACGCACAAGTTCAGCGTCCGCATCCGTAATCTTCGTTCTCTTAACCTGCTGGTCATCTTTCTTAAGTACCGCCACTGGTCCCATAACGATTCCCTTGTAAACCACTTTGCCGGATAATTTCAACATATGTTCTCTCATCCCCTTTCTGTTACAGCCCATACCGCATCGCATACTCTGGCACATAATAACGGGTGACCGTTTATCTTTCTTAATACTGACATTCGGCGCCTTTTACAGATTTGCCTCAAAGAATGTCTTGATACCTTCATAAGCTTTCTCTTCATCTGCACCTTCAACCGCAACTTCCACTGTCTCACCGCATTTAACACCAAGACTCATAAGCGCCATCAGTTTAGCCGCCTCTGCGGACTTACCGTCTTTTGTTACGGTAATCTTACTCTCATACTGTTTCGCCTCTTTGACGAGAAGTCCCGCCGGTCTTGCATGAATCCCTACTTCGTCTTTAATTGTGTACTCAAATTTCTTCATGATGATACCCTCCTTATATGTTTTGTTTGCTATTGTTCACAATCAGTTCTCATATAACTTATTTGCGGGATGTAATCTGCTTCCGCGCAATACCCCATATAAACAAAAAAACTTATATGCATTTCCAAATCCGAAAACATTTGCTCCCGAAAATACCGCATATAAGTTTAGCTCGCTTGCGCAATCACTATCCCTTTGTTGATTTGACAATACCATAGCTGACTTTAAAAGTCAACGCTATGGTATGTCTTCCGTTTCTTTCTCTGTTTTCGCCAAAATCACTGTTACAAAATTAGTTATTCTGCTCACAGTATTGCATAAGTTCCATCCCTATTTCGCCGCACTTTTCGCCTTGTACAGAACCAGTGCGCCCGATGCAGCGAAAATTCCTCCTGCCGCGCACAGACACAGTACATCCACCGCTGTAAAATTACTTTTGCCCAGTATCGGTAAGACTTTCTCAACCTGCTCCGGATAGTAAGTAATAATGATGCTGATTGCATTATTGATAAAATGCATTATCATCGCAGGATAAATACTTCCCGTCTTCCAGACGACAATACAAAGAATCAGTCCCAGCAATCCGGTAGGGATAAATTTCACAAGACTCATATGATACAGTCCGAACAGCACCGCCGTAATTGCAATCGCAGATGATACCTTGTATTTCGCTTTCAGGGAATGCATGATGACTCCTCTGAACAGCATTTCCTCACAGACTGCCGGTGCAATCGCGACTACCATAAACACTGCCAATACGTTGTCACCGAAAATATTTGCGAAAGCCGTCTCTACATTCGAAGTACTCTCCGGAAACAGACTCATCAAACCGGCCGCGAGCACAAAATTAATCAATACAATCCCTATCATCATCAGTGCACCGCCCAGATATCCGGATACTTTAGCACGCGCAAATCCGTATGTCTGCCTGATATCTCTCTTGGTATAGACTACAAGGAACAGCGGCACGAATAACAAAATCATCTGCGTTCCGAAGACGCCTGCCAGACCGAATTTAACCTGCAGCATGCTTCCCACATAGAGTATCAGAAGAATCGTAAACGCCACCACAAACCATACGTCAGACACGGTAGGCACACCGCCCTTTTTCAAATTCTCCCGTTTCTCAAAAAGCTGTAATCCCGCCTTTCCGTCTGAAAAGAGAATTGCCTCACTGTCATAAATCCTGCTTAAGAACAAAATTGCCAGCACTGCATACGCTACATTGCTTAAAAGCACCACTGCAATCGAAGCATACTCTACCTTAAATAACAGCATATTTTTGATAAGAAGACAGATATTTGCCACCGGTATCATCGCCACCGTCTGTGTCAGTTCCACATTCGGTATAAATCCGATGTAGCCCACAAACATCACTACCAGCATAAGCGGCGTAATATAATTATTCGCTTCCTTGTAACTCTTGGCAAACGAGGTTACGCACATCGCCACCGCACTGATGAATAAGGAGAAGGCAAAGATCGCCAGCATACACACGAGTATCGCCGGAACAAACTTCGCCAAATTGAAGGAATTCATCTCTGTCTGCATATCCAGCATCTTATACATATATAAAGTAATCGCTCCCATAGAAGCAATATTGAGAAGCGCTGAAGCAATACCAATTACCGCCACCGTGATAAATTTTGATACAATCAACTGCCTATTCGTCACCGGAAGTGTGAGAATCGTTTCCAATGTTCCTCTTTCCCGTTCTCCGGCAGTTGTATCAATTGCCGGGTACATCGTTCCCATCAGCAGACTGACGATCAGCATAAAAGGAAGTATGGAGCCCATAATGCTTCCAATAGACTGCTCGCTGCTGGCAATATCCTGCTTCTCATAATGAATCGGCTCCAAAATCGCTTCTGCATCCATACCTTCTTCCGCAATCATCTGTCTTGTCATATCTTCTTTCAGACCATCGCATACCTCTTTGACAAGATTTGCCGCATAAGCTGAATTTTCCACGGAAGAAAGATAATATACATCATACTGTATCTTCCCGTCTTCCATCTGCCCTGAGACATACACATCAATTTCTTCCTCATTTAATGCCGTCTCGTAGTCCGTTATACTGTCCGCATCTATAAGTGTGATTTCGTAGGACTGACTTTCCTCAGTCTGTTCTCCTTTAGCCTGACTATCCCGTCTGAACTCCTCAAGTTTATGTAAAAATCGTCCGTCGTCCTCGGCTTCCACTGCAATCTTATAATTCTGTTCTTCCATACTGGATGAGATGAAGGTCATAAGCTGCATGACGCCTATAAAAATCAGCGGATAGAGAATAATCGGCACTACTAGCATCATAATCACCGTCTTCTTATCCCTAAATACGTCCAGCATCTCCTTTTTTACCAATGTACATATGATTTTTGTGTTCATCTGCGTGCCCTCCTCTTTCCTGCCGCTCCTTTTCCCAAATCGGACATGTCAGATTCCAGTCCGCCGTTTTCGGCAATTAATCCCGCAAAAATGTCTCTTAAGCTGTCATGTCCCGTCTGCATTCTCAATTCTTCCGGCGTACCCTCACCGATGATCCTGCCCCGATGGATCATAATGATTCTGTCACACAGATATTCTGCTTCTTCCATATAATGAGTGGAATAGAGAACCGTCTTTCCTCTCTCACGCTCGCCTTTCATGAAATCAACGATTGCCGCGCTGCTGATGATATCCAGCCCAAGCGTCGGCTCATCAAATATATAAACCTGCGGGTCATGCACGAGACATCGCGCAATCGAAGCGCGCTGCGTCTGTCCGGTGGACAGTTTCTCTATTCTGTTATCGATAAAAGAATCCATAGTAAGCACTTGGCTGATCTCATCAATTCTGCGCTTCGTATCTTCCTCTGATATGCCGTAGATCACTCCAAGCATCTGCAGTAATTCCCTCGTAGAGAGTCGTCCGTACAGTTTCGTATTATTGGACAAATATCCGATATGCCTTTTCACTTCAATGTCGTCGGATATTTCTTCATCATTGATGCGGATACTCACCATACCGCTTGTGGGATTCATAAGCTTGGACATCATGCGCAGAAGTGTCGTTTTCCCCGCGCCGTTCGGACCCAATATACCGACAATCTCCCCTTCTTTCACATTTAGGGAAATACCGTCCACGGCATTGAAATCACTCTTCTTATTTTTCTTCTCATTCTTGGTAAATGTCTTTACCAGATTGTCAGCAATAATCATTCTGCAATTCTCCTTTTCCTAATTAACAAATCCGCATTTCGGGGCAATCGGCTGCTATCATCGCCTACATACCCGTTCATTCGTCTTCTTGGTCATCCGGCAAACCGCTTTCCAGCCTGTTTTTTCTCCACCTATATATCAGAAGCATGATTGACAGCAAAGCAAAACAGAGTATAAATGTACTGACACCGATACTGATCATTGCTATGGTTCCCGCATTTGCCGCCGTCTCATTTGTACCGTTCTCACGATAGACAATCACAAATTTCAACACGCCGGAAGCCACTGCCGCGATCAGGCTCGCGCAAAAATTTACCTTAAAACCCGGTTCATACTTCCTGTCCCAGACACCGTTCTTTACACATGCAGTTACAATATAACATCCCATGCATAAAAATACGATTGTTTCTCCAATAATCTGCTCCCCGCAGTCTTCTCCGTAATAGACAAGCTGCGCCGCGATCACCAGCATCAATCCGATAAAAGCGATCCAACAGCCTGCGCTCTCGATGTGAAGCAATTTCTGTTCCTGCATCTCATCCAATTTGTTTTTCCTCTTCTTCATTTATCTCACCCTTCCTATTACTCATCTTCCCAAAACAACTCGTCAAGGCTCTTGCCTAATACCCGGCATATCGAACGGCATAACTTGATCGTAGGATTGTATTCTCCCTGCTCAATGGCATTCATCGTCTGTCTCGATACTCCAACGGCTTCCGCAAGCGCCTTCTGCGTCATATCCTTCTCGGCTCTCGCTACCTTAATCGGTATATTTCTTGCCATCTGCCCACCTCTCCTTCGGTTTCTGCTGTTCCATCGGTCATTGCCTTTCTTTATAATAATTCATTACGGTCAATGCCGTACTTCTATTCTAAGTTATCACACACCTTACATAATGTCAAATATATTTGATATTTATTTTTATTTATCTTACAAAAATAAAAATTTACCCGATACCGTAGGTGTGAAATGCAGGTATAAAATCCGGAATTGCAGATTCATTGTTTTCTTAGAAACCTTATTTCTATTGTCAAAAAAACTTCTATAAATTAGATTCCGGTTTGCACCGTTCCTCTATTTTATAGAAGTTTCATTTCAACTTACTCTGTTTTTACTCCCTATTCTTCTCCGCGTATTGAAGCACTTTCACAATCGGTACGATCAATAATCCGCAGAAGAAATTGCTGACGCCATGAATGGCGTCCCATGGAAGCCCTGCGACAATCCATGCAATCATTCCCTTAAAATTCAGTCCGAATAAAATCGCCTGCGCCGGAGCATACAGTGTCCCGAACAAAAAGCCGTGCGCCGCACATACTGTCATATATACAATGGGACGCACTTTCTTCGGCATCTGTTTCGGCAGAAGCATGACCGCACCCCACAGAAGCGTCCATAAATACAGATACGGCACCCACCACGCTGCAAAACCGCATAAGATTCCGTTCAGAATCACATAAGTATAAATCGGATACAGCGCCTTCTTTCTATAGACTACCGTATAAGCAATGGTCAGCGCCCCCAGCAGATGCACGTTAGGTATCAGTTCCATAATAAGCTTGGAGGCATACATAATGCCTCCAAGCATTCCAAACACTGCTATTTCCCTGATTGTCAGTTTCATATCTACTCTACCTTAAAGGAGTAGGCGTCTCCCTCTGTGATCGTCGTAGTATCGACGCCCGACTGCGCATACTCTCCGTTCACATAGAACGCCCAATACACGCCGTCTTTGTCATAGTCGGCCGTAATCCCGTTGACAGACTTGACATACAGGCCGTATTCACTGTCTTCACCTTCAAGCAGACCGACCTCCAGCAGTGCTTCGCCCACTGTCTCTTTGTCTGTGTGAATCTCGAACGCCGTCTCATTACCATCCTGATCTGTCACGGTAAAGGCAAATTTCTTATTGCCTTCGCCAAGCACGTTTCCGCTGTCAGAGGTATTTGTTTCCGTCTCTGCCGCAGTATCCGAATTGTTCTGCACATCCGTCTGCGCGCTCCCCGCATCTGCCTCCGTACCAGACGATGCCGCATTTCCCGCACTGCCATTACAACCGTTCGTAAATAATGCCGCTGCCACAATCAGCACCATACAAAGGAGGTATGACAATAATTTCTTAC
>VSOA01000188.1 GCA_009774585.1 Lachnospiraceae bacterium | reverse complement strand
GAATTTACCTATGATAAGCCGTTTAAGGAAATATCGGAAGAAACTGTCAGGGCATTTGTGCAGTTGATTGCTGTCAGGAAGGGACAAAGAAACAGTTCCTTTACAGAGAATGTACATATTTTTAACTGGAAAGTCGATGATAAGTATGTTCCCGTTGTTGTTTTTGTAAACAGAGATGGAGGTGAAAATAAATTATTTAATGCTATTTATACGAAAAAATATTTTGCTTCTATTTGTGATTTCAATGGGAACTACTTAGGCGTGCCATTACATTCTGGTGTAGATGTATATGTACTAGCAAATTTATATGAATATAAATATGAATACTTTTATGAGCAGATTGATGCCGCAGTTATTAATGAAGAAACTTCAGAAATATTAAATTGTTCGGCGCTTAAGCTGGTTCAGGTATATGATGATAACAAAGATGCAGAGATGTTAAAGATTGCGCTATATACTCTCAAAATGTGGAGACGGTTGTACAACTTTCCAAGGGAGAAATCCAGTCAAAGAAACCTATGAGTTGATTTCTCCATGTAGACCGTTCGGGCAGCTGCGCCCTATCTCGATTATATGTAAATGCAGAACAGAAATGAGGATAAGATTGAAAATTAAAATTTTCAATTGCGAGATTTGTGTCTGCGCGCTGCTTGCCACAAACTCGTTTATGCGCAAAAAGCAGCGCAGAAATGGAGATAAACATGAACAAATATATATATATCACCTTGAGAGAAAGACCGCAGTTAAAGGAGGAGGCCGCCGACTGGTTTCATAGTAAATGGGGCGTGCCCAAGGAAGCTTATCTTGAGTGTATGGAAGCATATCTTAATTGTGAGACTGAGTATGGCTGGTATTTGTGTTTGGATGAGAATAGAATCATAGGCGGTCTGGGAGTCATTGAGAATGATTTCCATGACAGAAAAGACCTTGCGCCTAATGTCTGTGCGGTATATACAGAAAAAGACTATCGATGTAAGAAAATTGCAGGGCGCCTGCTTGATATGGTGGTGAAAGATTTGAAATCCAAAGGCATAACACCGGTCTATTTGGTTACTGATCATACCAGCTTTTATGAAAGATACGGCTGGGAATTTTTCTGTATGGTTCAGGGGGATGGCGAACCTGACATGACAAGGCTGTATATCCACAAATAGATTGTGGGTTATTGGAATGTCATGCTTCATCCGTTCTCCATGGACCTTTCCGATAAAAGGTAATGGATACCGCCGTAGCGATCGTCCATCCGATTGGCCATGCGCACCAGATGCCGATGTAGCCTACCTGTCCGGCAAATATTGTGGCAAGAACTACTCTTAGGATTAAATCCGTAAAAGTCGCAATCATGAATTGCTTCATCAACCCTGCGCCGCGCAGGATTCCGTCGGCGATCAACTTAACGGAGATGATGAAGTAGAAAGGCGCCGCAATATAGAGAAACCGCGTGCCGGAAGCAAGCGCAAGCTGTGACGGCTCGTTGATAAAGAAGGTGACAAGCGCCTTTGCCGTTGTCAGATACAGTGCCACGATGGGAATGCACAGCAGCCATACCATCTTTACGCCGGCTTTGAAACCGTCCTTAATTCGAGGCAGGATACCGGCGCCCATATTCTGAGCCGTATAGTTCGACAGTCCGTTTGCCAGTGTGGTGAAGGAAGTGATGACCAGATTGTTCAGTTTGATTGCCGCGGCATATCCGGCGGTGACTTCCACACCGCAGTCGTTGATGACGCTCTGGATGATAATATTGCCGATCGAGATAAAGCTCTGCTGTAAGATGCTCGGAACTGCGATGACGGCAATTTTCTGAAACATATCGAAGGAATAAAGCGCGACCGTACCTTCGGTGCGGATGCCGACCAGCCTTTTTAACACCACAACTACTGCCAGCACACAGCTTACACCCTGACAGAGAAAAGTTGCCCATGCCACACCGGCTACGCCCATATTGAAAGCAGCCACAAATAGAATATCGACCAGAATGTTGGCGGTTGAAGAGATTGCCAGAAAGATGAAAGGCGTCTTAGAGTCTCCGAGCGCTGAGAAGATTCCCGTGGCAATGTTATAGAAGAAAAGGAAGGGCAGCCCCAGTACATAGATGTCCAGATACAGTCTGGAATCTGCAAGAATTTCTGCTGGAGTATGAATCAGTTCAAGAAGTGTGTCGCAGCAAAGAAAGCCGAAGAGCATTAGCGCCGCGCACAAGACTATACTGGATATCATCGTGGTGTATACCGAAGTTTTCATTTCATTATATTTCTTGGAACCGAACAGCCTTGACACGATGACGGAACATCCGATATTGCATCCGAAAGCGAAGGCAATAAAAATCAGCGTGATTTCATAGCTGTTTCCCACAGCCGCGAGCGCATTTTCACCGATAAATTTACCGGCAACCAAGCTGTCGGCGATGTTGTAGAGCTGCTGGAAAATGATGCTTCCAAACAGCGGAAGACAGAATTTCCATAGTACGGTTTCCGGTTTCCCTACAGTCAGATCTTTGTTCATATGTAACGCCTCCCTGCAAGTTAAATATTTTATATCGTTACGGCGCATCATCCTGATCGGATGATTCCCAAATTATTTATTATACACTTTCTTTGGAAAGATGCAATGAAAATTTATTTCCGGACATGAGATTCCGGACATGAGATTCCAGACATGAGCATCCAAACATAAACAAATGTAAACAGTGAAAAACAGATTATAAGAATATAGACAGAAATGTGTAAAATCTGAATTGTAAAAACAAGGGGTGGGAATTATAATATATTATATATAGATAAAGGAGTAAATGCATGGATGAGATAGATGATGTAATCAATATGCTGGACAATATGGCGAAAGGCGGCGTAAGCCGTATTAAGGTGGAAACGTCTGAAAATATAGCGGATGGAGAAGTGAAGAAAGCTTACCATCACGGACGCTGCGACGTGGGGAGTCCTTTTGCCAGCGGACATTTATTTGACGCGGAGGATCCGGAGTGCGGTTAGGGGGAACAAAATGACTACAGTAGTCAGTATAAATGATAGAAGAGTAAAAGGTAAGAGAGATATCATGCTCTACGGGCATTTTATTGAACATTTTCATAGGCAGATTTACGACGGAATCTTTGCCCCGGGCAATCCGTTGTCTGATGAGGATGGATTCAGAACGGATATCATCGATGCGATGAAGAAAATCAGGGTGCCTGTACTCCGCTGGCCGGGCGGATGTTTTGTGTCTTCCTATCACTGGAAGGACGCAGTGGGCGCTACAAGAAAGCCGATGTTTGACAAGGCGTGGAGGGTGGAAGATCCAAATACATTCGGAACGGACGAGTATATCAAACTTTGCAGGAAAATCGGGTGTGAACCGTATATCTGTACCAATGCGGGAACAGGCACGCCGGAAGAGATGAGTGACTGGGTCGAATACTGCAACCTTGATCATGAAGGTCAATATGCAAAGCGGCGTATTGCCAATGGTTATGAGAAGCCTCATAAAGTGAAATACTGGAGTATCGGCAATGAGAACTACGGGTACTGGGAGATTGGTGCGAAGAGTGCGGATGAATGGGGAAGGCTGGTGCGTGAATCCGCTAAAATGATGATGCATGTGGATGCCGAGACCCAGCTTTCAGCGGCGGCTCTTTCTGATATTGACTGGAATATCAATCTGCTCAAGAATTGCGGACGGTATCTGGACTGGATATCGATCCATCAGTACTGGGATATGATGGCGGAGGTCAATGCGCCGGCGGCATATGAGGAGTGTATGGCGTTTACGAAGGATATTGCACGTTCTGTAGACGACGTTCGCGGCATCCTGACGGCAATGAAGCTGGAAGATAAGATAAAGATTGCATTTGATGAATGGAATTTGAGAAGCTGGCATCATCCGAATGTCCATACCATCAGGCAGGGAGTGGACGCAGCGGATTATGTGACGCCCAGAGATAAGAATGACGATAACAGTACATATACTATGGCGGATGCCGTATTTGCGGCGTGCTTTCTCAATGCCATGAACAGAAACTGCGATATCGTCGGCATGGCGAATTTTGCGCCTATTCTGAATACAAGAGGCTGTATTTACAGTTATGACAAAGGAATCGTATTAAGGTCCACTTATCATGTATTTGACTTATATGTGAATTATCTTGGCGATACGGTGATTGACCTGTGGGCACAGGACAAGATACCGTCGATGGACGTACGAAGCAAGTCGGGGGATGAAATTTCCGTGGATGTTCTGGATCTGCTAGCGACGAAGTGGTCTGACAGAGAGGGTATGTCACTGGCGGCAGTCAATAAACATGCTGTTGAAAGTCAGAGCATTATTTTGGATTATGAAGCGGATGACGCCGAGATAATTATGTACAGCATAACCGGCAAGAGCGCCGACTCATATAATGACATTGACAGAAACGAGGTCGGAATAGAGGCGAAGAAGCCGGGAAGATACAGCAGAGGGATGCAGGTGGAACTTGCGCCGCATTCGGTGAATGTAATACAGATTATTCCGGTGAGATAACATTGCAGATTACCGCGGTATGTGTTAGTATGGAATCTGCACCGGAGCGAGGCTGTTTGAATCTGGAGTCTATTTATATACGTCATGCTCTCCGGTGCATGCAGTCGGATTGAAAGGTAACATGAGAAAACAGATCGTACAAATATTTCACAATATGATAGGTAAAAGAAAAGCCGTGCCGCCGGTTGACACGGATGCGGTTATCCGGCCGGAGCAGAAAGATATTCCGGTATTGCTCAGTGTGTTTGACAGCATGGCAGATCGGAACAATTTCGACAAAATGGTCAACGACATGATTTGTGAAGGGCATGGAAGAGGCTGTATACTAGTTAGCGATTTGGACCACTTCAAAGAGGTCAACGACATCTACGGACATGATACAGGAGACGCTGTAATGCGCAATATGGTCAGTGTTTTATATGCGCATTTTGCAACATGTGCATGTGTCAGCAGAATAGGCGGGGACACTTTTATGCTATGGATTCCGGAGTTTTCTTATGAGAAGGCGGAATACGTGCGCAGACAGGTGGGAAGAGTCAACGACAGGCTTTTGCATCCGGATCAGGAACTGCCGCCCGTATCCGTCAGTGTGGGCGCGGCGTTCTATGAAGCGGGAGACGACTGCCGCAGTCTTGGGAAGAAGGCAAACAGGATGTTGTACCGGGTCAAAGAGAGCGGAAGATGCGGTTGCGAGATTTATCATAATAATGAACGGACAGCATGAATTATAACAGGGAACATGGGAGGAGAATATTATGGGTGGCTTTTTTGGAGTAGCGTCGAAGGGAGATTGTGTTTTTGACTTATTTTTCGGGACGGATTATCATTCACACTTGGGAACCAGACGTGCAGGTATGGCGGTTTACAGTCAGAAAGAAGGGTTTGACAGAGCCATTCACAATATTGAAAATGCTCCTTTTCGTACCAAATTTGACAAAGACGCCAATACCATGCATGGCAGTTTCGGAATCGGCTGTATTTCAGATTATGAACCCCAGCCGTTAATCGTGCGTTCCCATCACGGAACGTATGCGATTACAACTATTGGCAGGATTAATAATAAAGACGAGATTGTAGAGGAATTATTTCGCAGTGGACATGGTCATTTTCTGGAAATGAGCGGCGGCGATATCAATGCGACGGAGTTGGTTGCGGCAGTGATCAATCAGCGGGACAACCTGATTGAAGGCATTCGTTATGCGCAGGAATTGATTGACGGTTCTATGACGATGCTTCTTATGACGTCTAAAGGGATTTATGCGGCGAGAGACAGATACGGACGTACACCGGTAACTGTCGGCAGAAAAGAAGACGCCTTCTGTGTATCGTTTGAGAGTTTTGCATATCTGAATCTTGGATATGCGCCGGAGCGGGAACTCGGTCCCGGTGAGATTGCGATTGTGACGCCCGAGGGAGTGAAGTCGCTTATGGCGCCGGGCAAAGATATGAAAATCTGTACATTCCTGTGGATATATTATGGATATCCCACTTCGTCCTACGAAGGAATCAGCGTGGAGGAAATGCGCTATAACTGCGGCGCCATGTTAGCGAAGAGGGACGATGCCCATCCCGATATTGTTGCGGGTGTGCCGGACTCCGGAACGGCTCATGCGATTGGTTATGCCAACGAATCAGGAATTCCTTTTTCAAGACCTTTTATTAAATACACACCAACATGGCCGCGTTCTTTTATGCCGACGATTCAGAGCCAGCGTAATCTGATTGCGAAGATGAAGCTGATACCGGTGCATGATTTGATCAAAGATAGAAGCCTGCTTTTGATTGACGATTCTATCGTGCGCGGTACACAGCTTCGCGAGACGACGGAATTTCTCTACCAGAGCGGGGCAGGAGAAGTACATATCCGTCCGGCTTGTCCGCCGATTCTGTTTGGCTGTAAATACTTAAATTTCTCACGTTCGACTTCAGAGATGGAGTTGATTGCGCGCCGGGTGATCAAAGAGATGGAAGGGGAAAACAAATACCCGAATCTGTCCGTTTATGCTGACCCGGACAGCATACAATACAGCGATATGCTGGAAAAAATAAGAGAGAAGCTGAATTTCACTTCTCTCCGCTATCATCGTCTGGACGATATGATTGCTTCCGTAGGCATTGATAAATGCAAATTGTGTACATATTGTTGGGACGGACGGGAATAACTTGGGTTATTTTCTTGTTCGTGAATATGGGTCGATATGTTGCTGCATAAGCCAGAATTTCATCATAAGTTTCTGCGGCAGCAGCTTAGCTCCTATATGGCAGAAGTTGACATAGAGGCTGTAGATAGAGATATCTTTGCCGCAGTCGGCGTCTGCCATTGCTTTTTTCGCCACCTTATCAGGGGTCTTCATGCCGCAGAAGCGTCTCGTTGCCTTGGCAGCGCCGATATTTGCTCTTTCATACAGGTGTGTCTTGAGCCAACCCGGGCAGACGGCGGTAGCAGTGATGCCGCGGTCCTTAAGTTCCACATTCAGCGCCCTCGTATAATTGCGCACGAACGTTTTCGTAGAACTGTACAGATTCTGATATGGAAGAGGCTGGAAAGCGGCCTGAGAAGCTATGTTGATGATATGGCTTCCGCTTGGCATATGGGGAATACAAACAAGTCCCATTGCCACGACGCCGCCGATATTTAAATCGATCATGTTGAGTGATTCCTCGACGCCCAAATCTCCATAAGAGCAAAACTTAGCGTAACCGGCGTTATTTATAAGATAATGAACCTCTGCACCGCTCTCGGATAACATGAAACCGAATTCTTCGATACGCTTTCTGTTCGATACATCCATGGAAATCGGTCTGATCTTGGTCCCCATTTGTCTGCGCAGACAATTCAGCTTATCCTGATGTCTGGCGATAGCCCAGATTTCGTCTATCTCGTTTCTGGCGTTGATGAGTTTAACAAATTCTCTGCCAAGCCCGGTGCTTGCGCCGGTTATAATAGCAATTTTTTTCACAGGATACCTCGTTTACGTTTCATTGAAAATTATGTGTGATATATTAATACATTAGTATAACAGAGAATGCGCCGAAAATGAAGTTTTTATTCTTCATGAAAATTATATCGAAGATTATATAAAG
>VSOA01000187.1 GCA_009774585.1 Lachnospiraceae bacterium | reverse complement strand
GTGTCCCATCATCGGGTTGAACTCATGCAGTGAATCACAGATTTCCTGAACTTCTTCCGCAGTCATCATCATCTCTACTGCCAAATCGTCTATATCATCCTCATCCGTTGGAACGAACTCATGAAGCGGCGGGTCGAGGAAACGAATCGTTACCGGTCTGCCCTCCATTACTTCATACAATGCTTTGAAGTCTCCCTTCTGGAAAGGTATCAAAGCGTTCAGTGCCTTCTCTCTCTGCTCAACTGTTCTTGCCAAAATCATCTGACGAATCTTCGGGATTCTGTCAGGCTCGAAGAACATATGCTCCGTACGGCACAATCCGATACCTTCCGCACCGTATTTAACTGCATTTGCTGCATCTGCAGGAGTATCCGCATTGGTACGTACCTGCAGCTTACGGTACTTGTCCGCCCACTCCATGATACGTCCGAAATTACCGCTGACAGATGCCTCTACCGTCTTAATGTCGCCTTTATAAATCTTGCCGGTGGAACCGTCCAGAGAAATATAATCGCCTTCGTGGAACTCTTCTCCACCGAGTGCAAATACTTTATCCTCTTCATTAATCGCAATATCTCCGCATCCGGACACACACGCCGTACCCATACCACGTGCTACAACTGCTGCATGGGATGTCATACCGCCGCGAACGGTCAAAATACCTTCTGCTGCATGCATACCCTCGATATCCTCGGGCGATGTCTCCAAACGTACCAGAATAACTCTCTCACCTTTTTCATGAGCTGCTTTCGCTTCTTCAGCCGTAAAATATACCTTACCTGCCGCAGCACCCGGGGATGCCGGAAGCGCCTGTCCGATAACCTGACCTGCCTTCAAAGCCGCCGCATCAAATGTCGGATGCAGAAGCTGATCTAATGATTTCGCTTCGATACGAAGAACTGCTTCCTCTGGAGTAATCATTCCCTCGTCTACCAAGTCACATGCAATCTGGATAGCCGCCGGTGCGGTTCTCTTACCGTTACGTGTCTGCAAGAAGAACAGCTTGCCGTCCTCAATGGTAAACTCCATATCCTGCATATCACGATAGTGGTTCTCTAATTTATTGGCAATCTCCATAAACTGTTTAAAGCATTCCGGCAGATCCTCTTCCAATTTCGTAATCGGCTGCGGTGTGCGGATACCTGCCACAACGTCTTCACCCTGTGCATTGATCAGATACTCACCGTATATGCCCTTCGCTCCGGTGGAAGGATTTCTCGTAAATGCAACGCCTGTACCGGAGGTATCGCCCATATTACCGAATACCATCGCCTGCACGTTAACTGCTGTACCCCAATCGCCCGGAATATCATTCATTCTTCTGTATACGATAGCCCTCTCATTATCCCAAGAACGAAATACCGCTTTGACTGCTTCCATCAACTGTACCTTCGGCTCCTGCGGAAAATCTTCACCTTTATTCTCTTTATAAATATTCTTGAATCTAACGATGATTTCTTTCAGATCGTCTGCTGTCAGTTCCGTATCGAACTTAATGCCTTTCGCATCTTTAATCTCGTCCAGAATTCTTTCGAAATAAGACTTCGGAATCTCCATAACAACATCCGAAAACATCTGGATAAATCTTCTGTAAGAATCATAAGCAAATCTCGGATTCCCTGTCTTCTTCGCAAACCCTTCCACGGCAACGTCATTCAGTCCCAGATTCAGAATCGTGTCCATCATGCCCGGCATGGAAGCCCGTGCACCGGAACGTACCGATACGAGAAGCGGATTCTCGGTATCACCGAATTTCTTTCCCTGTTTTTCTTCCAAATTAGCCAGAGCAGCAAAAATCTGTTCCTTAATCTCATCCGTTATCTGCCTGCCGCTGTTATAATAGTCGGTACAAGCCTCTGTGGTAACTGTAAAACCTTGTGGAATCGGCAAACCCAGATTGGTCATCTCGGCAAGGTTGGCACCTTTTCCGCCGAGAAGATTACGCATATCGGCATTGCCTTCCTCAAATAAGTACACCCATTTCGCCATAGTCTTTACCCTCTCTTTTCATTTTAAGCAATACACCTATTAGTGCTCTTTTATTATTTTACCATAAAATTGGAAATTTACCACCAATTTTTTGTTGTAATTGTATAAAAATGCAAACGTTTTCGCTGTCAAACATAATTACACTATATTTAGTTTACGGTTCAAATCCTTCAAAAATGAATACGTCAAATTCATCCTTAATCTCGTTAAGTTCCAGACTGTTCTTTACCGTCCATGCCGCCGCAGGCTTCCTATAGAGTTTTTTGCATATTCTCCTGCCGGGTTCTTCTCTGAATCTATGGTTATAAGCAATAAAATCCGGTTTGGTTACAAAGTTAAGCATCAGATGCGTTAGGAAAAAATATAAACCACTGCGGTTCTCACCGTCGATGCGGAAATTGGATGCAAGCTGACCACGTACAACATTATTATGATTGATGCGAAACCACAATAACACCATGGGATTAAACGATTCAATACAGTACTCTCCCTCATATCCGCGCAACATTCTGTCGATAATTGCACACTCGGAAACATCTGCCTTTTCCGACTTAATCTCTATAATCAGCGGTACACGTCCACGAACCATGGAAAGCAGTTCTTCCAATTTCGGAATCTTTTCTTCGGAACTGCACAACGTGAACTGCTGTAATTCTTCATATGTATAATCTTCAATAATTCCCTCGACGCCGCAGATACGCTCCAGCTTAAAATCATGGAAGATTACCGGAATTCCGTCCTTTGTCACATGCACATCAAGTTCCATTCCGTAACCCGCTTCCACCGCTTTGGAAAACGCCGCCATAGAATTCTCCGGCGCCTCCCCCGCATTGTCATGCAGTCCTCTGTGGGCAAAATATTTTTTCTTAAAGAGGCTCGTATCCGGGCGATTGATCATACGCGGCATAATCGCTGTAAAATAAAGGATTCCCGGAACCAAAACCATTTTTGTAAATGTTTTTACTTTACTTGAGTTCATCTTGTCTTACCTGCCGTCTTTTTGTAGTTTATGATTGCTTTTATCTTAGTTGAGCATATCCACTTTCGATTATATTCTTCTTATATAAATCTGCAAGTACTTTTATTCGCAAAGAACCTCTTTTTCCTTGCAAATACATGTATTTCGGTGCTCTTTGCGGTTGAAAAACCCTTCTTTTTGTGTATAATGGTAAAGGTAACATTAACAATATGTAGAAAAAATGAGGTTTTAACATGATTCAGGCAAATAACGTAACATTACGAGTAGGCAAAAAAGCCCTCTTTGAAGATGTAAACATTAAATTCACAGAAGGAAACTGTTACGGGCTCATCGGCGCTAACGGCGCGGGTAAGTCCACCTTCCTTAAGATTCTCTCCGGCGCGCTGGAGACAACAAACGGCGATGTGTCCATCACACCCGGTCAGCGTCTCTCAGTCTTGGAGCAGGATCACTTTAAATATGACTCCTATCCGGTCATGGACACGGTTATCATGGGAAATGCACGTCTCTATGAAATTATGAAAGAGAAAGACGCTATCTATGCCAAAGAAGATTTCTCCGATGAAGACGGAATCCGCGCCAGCGAATTGGAAGCAGAATTTGCAGAGATGGACGGCTGGGACGCGGAGTCCAACGCTGCCATGCTTTTAAACGGTCTTGGCGTCGGCACGGAACTGCATTACAATATGATGGCTGACTTAAACGGTAACGAGAAGGTAAAAGTTCTGCTCGCCAAAGCGCTTTTCGGTAATCCGGACATCCTGCTTCTCGACGAGCCGACCAACCATTTGGATTTAGACGCCATCGCATGGCTGGAAGAATTCCTTATTAATTTTGAAAATACAGTCATCGTTGTCTCCCATGACCGTTATTTCCTGAACAAGGTATGTACGCATACCGCGGACATTGACTACGGCAAGATACAGCTTTACGCCGGCAACTACGACTTCTGGTATGAGTCCAGCCAGTTGATCATCAAACAGCGCAAGGAAGCCAACAAGAAGAAAGAAGAACAGATTAAGGAATTGCAGGAGTTCATCTCCCGCTTCTCAGCTAATGCAAGTAAATCCAAGCAGGCAACATCCAGAAAACGCGCGCTGGAGAAAATCGAACTTGACGACATCCGTCCGTCCAGCAGAAAATATCCTTACATCGATTTCAGACCGGAGCGCGAAATCGGCAATGAAGTCCTCACTGTGGAAGGCATCAGCAAGACAGTTAACGGTGAAAAAGTGCTGGACAATATTTCATTCATCGTAGGACATAATGACAAAATCGCTTTTGTCGGCAGCAACGAACTAGCCAAGACAACCTTATTTAAGATTCTCATGGGTGAAATGGAACCCGACGAGGGTAACTATAAATGGGGTGTTACTACTTCTCAGGCATATTTCCCGAAGGATAACACTGCAGAATTTGACAACGATTACACGATTACGGACTGGCTTATGGGCTACTCTCCTGTCAAGGATGTGACCTATGTCCGCGGATTCCTCGGACGTATGCTCTTTGCCGGCGAGGACGGCGTGAAGAAAGTTAAAGTGCTCTCCGGTGGTGAGAAAGTACGCTGTCTCTTATCGAAAATGATGATCAGCGGCGCGAACTGTCTCATTTTCGACGAGCCGACAAACCATCTGGATATGGAGTCCATCACCGCACTCAATGAAGGCATGAAGAAATTCAAAGGCGTAGAATTGTTCTCCTGCCACGACCATCAGGTCGTACAGACCACGGCTAACCGTATTATGGAGATTCTGCCCGACGGCACGTTGATCGACAAAATTACGACCTACGACGAATATCTTGAGAGTGACGAGATGGCGAGAAAGCGTACTGTCTACACGAGTACTGCAAGCGAAGAAGACGATGACTGACATGGAGGAAAAATGCGGCAGGTAGATTTACACACGCATTCAAATAAATCAGACGGAAGCTACAGCCCCGTTGAACTGGTGGATTATGCCGTTACCAAGGGGCTTAGTGCAATTGCGCTGACCGATCATGACACCACGGACGGTCTTGCGGAGGCAATCGCCCATGCCAAGTCACTGGCACTGGCTGGGCAGCCTTCCGTCGAAGTTGTTCCGGGCATTGAATTTTCTACGAAGCACGAGGAAAAGGATGTCCATATCGTAGGTCTTTATATTGCTTATGATTCGCCCGGCTTTCACGGCAAGTTACAAGAATTTGTGGATTCCCGCACAGGGCGCAACATCAAAATGTGCAATAATCTGCGGACTGCCGGAATAGACATCAGCTATGCCAAATTACAGGAGCGGAATCCCGATGCGGTCATCACCAGAGCGCACTATGCCTCCTTTTTATTGGAAGAAGGCTATGTGAAAAGCCGACAGGACGCTTTCGCACAGTATCTGGGCGACCACACGAAATATTTTGTTCCAAGAGAAAAGGTGACGCCGGCGCAAGCGGTTTCTCTGATTCTTGAAGCAGGAGGCATTCCTATTCTCGCGCATCCTCCCCTCTACCACATGGGACATGAACGTTTAGACAGCCTTGTCTCTTCTTTAAAAAACGCCGGACTCATGGGAATCGAAGCGCTATACAGCACCTACACCCATCAGGACGAACGGGATATGATGCGGCTTGCAAGCCGGTATGACCTGCTCCTGAGCGGCGGCTCCGATTTCCACGGAGCAAACAAACCGAATCTTGATCTTGGCACAGGATACGGCAGGCTGTTTGTGCCGGAAGAGTTTCTGGACAGACTCAAATACGCGCGCAGTCAACTAACTCCTGCCTCTTCATAATATTTTCCGGGAGAAATGATTTTATGAAACTTTTATTCACTGATTTAGACGGAACACTCTTAAATAATGACAGCCAAGTGGCTCCGGACACCAAGGCTTTTCTGGATGAATTTCTCTTGGCTGGCAACAATCTGATTCTCTCTTACTGGCGTCCCAAGGACAGTATCCTAGAAGTAAAAAACAATGCCGGACTGACACAGCCCGGCGTGATTTTAATATGCAGCAACGGTACGCAGGTGTATGACTGCGACAGTATGCAGACCATTATGGAGAAAAGGCTGCCTCTGCCCTATGTAACTTATCTTCAGGCACAGGCAGCAAAATACAACGTACATATACACACCTATCGGGACGACGCTGTCGTCTCTCCCTATGACGATGAAGAAATTAAGTTCTACCGCAGAAGGATTCATCTGCCTCTCATCGTCTCCGAGAATCTTGCCGATGCGCTGACCATCCCGCCTTACAAAATGCTCGCCATCAGCCTTGATGACTTCGATAAACTGGAAGCCTTCCGGCTGGGCATCCAAGACTGGGCGCAGGGTAAAATCCAGACCATCTATTCCAACGGTATCTACCTTGAACTCTTCCCTTATGACGCAGGTAAAGGCAATGCAGTCCGTTTCGTCTGCGATTATTTCGGCGTACCTCTGTCTGACGCTTACGCCGCCGGAGACGCCGATAACGACATCACCATGCTGGAAGCAGCCGGCTGCAGTATCGCTATGGCAAATGCCTCGGACGACGTCAAACAGTTCGCTGACGTTGTGACAGACTTCGACAACAACCATGACGGACTCGCGGATATGATGCGAAAACTGTTGGGATGATTTTCCGTCATGATTCCGTTCCACGGAATCTCAAAACGTGGGAAGAATGCTGCTTTCAGCAAGTCCGCTCTGCGGACGGTTCTTCCGCGTGAAATTTTTTCACGCGGAAGAACGGTACTTTCGTTCACGCTAACCTTCCACGATCAAATACCTTCCGTCTCCGATTTCAAACACTTCGTCAGCATCAAGAATTTCTTCTTCATCAGCGCCTTCCATATCTACGCCCTCTTCCTCAAAGAATTCCCATACTTCTTTGACGGAGTTAACCACCACCGCCATGCATTCCTCCAGAAAACTCTCTGCCCCTTCTAAAGTTTCTGCCACCGGCTCCGGATAGAGCTGCAATTGATTATCCAAGAAACACTGCAATACCTTCTCATCAAACATCTGACGTCCTCCCTTTATTATATAGTTTACCTATCATTTGTTCTTGCCCCACTTTTAGTTTACATAACCTATTCTTTTATCATAGTAACCCACGCTTCTTAAGTTCCTGACACACCCTTGCAACAGGCAGACCCACTACATTATTATAATCGCCGCATATCCCCTGAATATAGGCAGCGCACAAACCTTGAATCGCATAGGCGCCTGCCTTATCCATCGGTTCGCCGCTATCCACATAACTCTTGATGTCTTCCTGTGTCATAGAGTACATCGTCACATCGGTACACTCGCTAAACGTTGCGTACATAGCGGACATATCTTTGTATTTCCACGCAAGCGTCACTCCGGTGTACACCTGATGACTGCCGCCTTGCAGTTTCGTAAGCATTCTGGCAGCATCATCTTTATCTTTGGGCTTGCCAAGAATTTCCCCCCAGCATGACACTACCGTATCGGCCCCGATTACAATGAAATCCTCTTCTCCCTTTGCTGTCAGATTCGCGCAGACGTCTACCGCTTTCTGATAAGATAATTCTTCCACCACTTCGCCCGGCTCCGTCTTCGTAATCTTCTCTTCCACCGTACTCGGCATCGTCTTAAAGGAAAGTCCCACTTGTTTCAACAGTTCCTTCCTTCTGGGCGACGCCGACGCTAAATATATT
>VSOA01000186.1 GCA_009774585.1 Lachnospiraceae bacterium | reverse complement strand
CCCATGCAGTCTGCAGACTCTGTACGGGTAATCGATTTTAATTCGTGCAGATTCCCCTCATAATCCAAGGAGCACAATGTCACGTCATAGGAATCTTCCCCCGCATCTTTGGGGTAATAAAAGCAGAATAGTTCCTCTTCGTCAGCCTCCAGATAACCCGCATACTGTTCCATCAGAACATGTTCTTCTCCAGTCCGCGCATCAATGAATGACAGTCCGTGATTCATTGTCTGGCAAATAATTCTGTCACCTTTTGCAGCAAGTACCCTTGTCGAATCATATTCCCTCATATCGCTTCCGTCCAAAGCGCAGGAATAAACCACGTAATCTCTGAGTCGATCGTCACCGTCATTCCTCTGCTGTTCCGTACACTTTTGTGAGTAAATTCTCCCGCAGACAATAAACATCTCTCCAAAGCCATAATCCACACCAACCTGTAATACGCTGCCGTCAGGTTCCATGCACATGAGCTCTTTTGCAGTGTCCGCAACCGGATCAAAATCTGCCCACAGTCCGCCTTCTTCCATGTCTTCATCAGAGTACTGTCTGTAATATATTTTGCCGTCCCACGCGGCATACAGTTTATTCTCCATAGGCGGAATATCTGACAAATCTTCCGTCACGGGACTGCATCCGTACAAATCGATGTCCGACACCGTCGTCTTCCGGGCGGCATATCCTGTTATGAGACAGCTGCCCAGAAGCACAATGCACGCCGTTAACGCCAATCTGCATCTGCGATTACACTTTCTCCACACCAATGGTAACCTTCTCTCCGTTGACATTCCATTCCTTAGATACCGTAAGTGTTTCGCCTGTCACAATCGTTTCTGCAAGTACTTTACCGGAAATCGCCTCCGCGTTTTTCTGCACGATTCCAGACACCTTATCGTTATCGCAGACAGACACCTTGATATGATCCATTACCTCAAAGTCCGCGTCCTTGCGCATCGTCTGAATCTTACTGATTACTTCGTATACAAAACCTTCCTCAATCAGTTCCTCTGACAAATTGGTATCGAGCACGACGGTCACACTGTTGTCAGCCTCCGTCACATAGCCATCCTTCTGCGCAACCTCAATCAGAAGATCTTCTTCCGCCAGCGCCACTTCTGTTCCGTCCGCATCGAATTTCAGCACACCCGCCGTTTTCAACTCCTCCATTGCCTTGGTGCCATCCACCGCGCTTAGGTATGTCCTGATCGCATTGAGCTGCTTGCCATATTTAGGTCCTACCGTCTTAAGCTGCGGTTTGAAACTATAACTTGTGAAAGCAGACACATCATCACTGAACTCAATCTTCTTCACATTCAGTTCATCCTTGATAATCTCTTGATAGAAATCATTAAGTTCATGCTCCGCCTTAACAAACATGGTGCCGATAGGCTGGCGGTTCTTGATATTTGCCGTGTTACGCGCAGCGCGTCCCATCACAACAATTTTAAGAACTTCCTCCATGTCCTCCTCGAGCTTACTGTCAATCATCTTCTCATCTGCCACCGGGAAATCGCACAGATGAATACTTTCCGGCGCGTCCGCATCTATACTTTTTACGAGGTTTAAATAAATTTCTTCTGTCATGAAAGGAATCATCGGCGCTGCACATTTACTGATCGTTACAAGAGCTGTATACAGCGTCATATATGCATTAATCTTATCTTGTTCCATTCCCTTTGCCCAGAAACGTTCGCGGCTTCTTCTGACATACCAGTTACTCATCTCGTCTACGAACTCATCCAGTACGCGGGCCGCCTCCGGAATCCTGTAGTTGTCCAGATCCTCGTCCACTTCCTTAACCACAGTGTTCAGCTTGGACAAAAGCCATTTATCCATAACCGGAAGTTTATCATATTCCAGACTGTACTTCGTCGCGTCGAAATTATCGATATTCGCATACAGCACAAAGAATGCATAGGTATTCCACAAAGTACCTAAGAACTTACGTTGTCCCTCCTGCACTGCCTTGCCATGAAATCTGTTCGGCAGCCAAGGCGCGGAATTAATATAGAAATACCAGCGGATTGCATCTGCGCCATAAGTCTCAAGCGCCTCGAACGGATCTACAGCATTACCCTTACTCTTACTCATCTTCTGTCCGTTTTCGTCCTGCACGTGTCCTAAGACGATGACATTTTCAAAAGGCGCACAGTTGAACAGCAGCGTAGATTCCGCCATCAAAGAATAGAACCATCCGCGGGTCTGGTCCACCGCCTCAGAAATAAACTGTGCCGGGAACTGCTCTTCAAACAACTCTTTATTCTCAAAAGGATAATGATGCTGTGCAAAAGGCATTGCGCCTGAATCAAACCAGCAGTCAATCACTTCCGGAACGCGCTTCATAGTCTTGCCGCAGTCCGGGCAGGTAATCGTAATCTCGTCGATATAAGGTCTGTGCAGTTCCACGGTCTTCGCCTCCGGATTGCCAGACAGTTTCTCAAGTTCCTCGCGGGAACCGACAGACTCCATGTGTCCGCACTCCGCGCATTCCCATACATTTAAAGGTGTACCCCAGTAACGGTTACGGGAAATACCCCAGTCCTGAATATTCTCCAGCCAGTTGCCGAAACGTCCCCCGCCGATTGATTCCGGAATCCAGTTGACCGTC
The DNA here is from genome assembly GCA_009774585.1 of Lachnospiraceae bacterium. Classification (GTDB taxonomy): domain Bacteria; phylum Bacillota; class Clostridia; order Lachnospirales; family Lachnospiraceae; genus UBA3282. The sequence continues at coordinate 5,025 of VSOA01000186.1, read as the reverse complement.
TTATTGTTGCGCACCAAATCATCACGCACCGCCGTCATCTTGATAAACCATGACTCACGCGCATAGTAGATCAGCGGCGTATCGCATCGCCAGCAGAACGGGTAATCATGCTCGAACTTCGGCGCGTCGAACAATTTGCCCTCTTTATCCAAGTCCTTCAGGATTTCCGGGTCTGCTTTCTTCACAAACATACCGGCATAGGGCGTCTCCTGCGTCATTTCGCCCTTGCCGTCCACAAACTGAACGAAAGGCAGATCGTATCTGCGTCCCACCTGCGCGTCATCCTCACCGAAAGCCGGCGCAATATGAACGATGCCTGTACCGTCCGTCATGGTAACATAGTTATCACAGGTCACAAAATGCGCTTTCTTTTTCTGTTTTGCCGCTGATTCTCCTGCACAGGTAAAAAGAGGCTCGTATTCTTTATATTCTAAGTCTGTTCCTACATAAGTCTCTAATACTTCATAAGCCGGATTGTCATTCTCAGACAATTTTCCTAATACATTGTCCAAAAGCGCCTGTGCCATATAATAGGTATAGCCGTCCGCCGCTTTTACTTTGACATACGTCTCATTCGGGTTCACACAAAGCGCTACGTTGGAAGGAAGCGTCCACGGCGTGGTCGTCCATGCAAGGAAATAAGCATCCTCACCTACCACTTTAAAGCGCACCACCGCGGAACGCTCCTTAACCGCTTTGTATCCCTGCGCCACCTCGTGAGAAGACAGCGGCGTACCGCAGCGCGGGCAATAAGGCACAATCTTAAAGCCCTTGTACAATAATCCCTTATCCCAAATCTGTTTAAGCGCCCACCATTCTGACTCAATAAAATCATCATGATAGGTCACATACGGGTCGTCCATATCAGCCCAAAAGCCGACTGTTCCTGAGAAATCCTCCCACATACCCTTATATTTCCAAACAGACTCCTTACATTTACTAATAAAAGGGTCTAGTCCGTATTCTTCAATCTGCTCTTTGCCGTCCAATCCAAGAAGCTTCTCTACCTCTAACTCTACCGGCAGACCATGCGTATCCCATCCTGCCTTACGTGGAACCATATACCCTTTCATAGTACGGTATCTGGGAATCATATCCTTGATGACACGGGTCAGTACATGCCCGATATGCGGCTTACCGTTCGCCGTCGGCGGTCCGTCATAGAATGTGTATGTCTCCCCCTCCTTTCGGGAATCCATGCTTTTCTGAAAAATACCATTGTCTTTCCAGAATTGGCAGACTTCCTTCTCTCTGTCCACAAAATTAAGACTTGTGTCAACTTTTTGATACATGATTTGCTCCTTTCCTATAAGTAAATTCCTTCGGAATTAACTTTGCGAGATTCGCTCCGCGAACTCGAAACTAAAAAGCCTTGTCCCGCAATTCCTTCGGAATTAACTTTGCGAGATTCGCTCCGCGAACTCGAAAAAACAATTTCCTATCACACGTAAAAAGACCCCGTCCCGTAAAAGGACGAGGTCAAATTTCTCGTGTTACCACCTATTACGACGTGCCGTCACTCCTGCAAACAAAATTGTACGTGACGATACGGATCCCGGTAACGGCGGGATGCCGTCAGAGCCTACTGTTTTATATACAAGGTTCGGTCTGAAACTCAGAAGTGATTTTCACTCATTTCCTACTCACACCGGTCTTTCACCATCACCGGCTCGCTGGGCCTTTGAGAAATCAGCTACTGTCTTCTTCAACGTCTGTCTCTGTTCTTACTTATATTTTATATTACATCTTACTTGCTATTGTCAAGATGGTTCCTGATATTTTATCTGCTGCTTTTATCTGGTTCAAACCAGTTTCCTGCCTTGATAATGTCCCTTGTTAAATCATCATAGTGGAAGTCCGGCTTTTCCGCTCAAATACTCAATCCAGTCTTTTCTCTTCATTACAGAGCATTTATGCTTCACGGTCTTGCCGTTCTCAGGATTCTGGCAGATAACTTTGATTCCCGTGGGAATAATAGGAATCAAACCACCTACATTGACCTTTTTGAGTTCCTTAATATCGCTGTACTTAACAGCAAAATTACTGGTTCCCAACAAACCGCCAACGAAGATAAACTTCTCATTCGTAAAGAAATAGTTCCCTCTGACCTGCGACATCATCTCCCACAGATCTCCTTTTGTGTGCTCAACAATATGGTCATCAGCGCTCATAAACTCTATCTCTTTCAGCGAAGACTCCCACTTTTCTACATCTTTCGGTGTCAATTTCATTTCCTTCTCATCCTTTCACATCAATTTTTTTCATATTATCATAAATGCGAAAAAAATTCCAGAATCAGGCAACAATCTTTCCATCTTCAATCCGTACAATACGGTCGGCAAGCTGCGCGATTTCATTATTATGCGTAATCATAACAATAGTCTGGTGAAATTTGCTGCCGGTACGTTTCAAAAGTCCGAGCACATCCGCGCTCGTCTTGCTGTCCAGATTACCGGTCGGCTCATCAGCCAGCAGAATGGCGGGTTTCGTGATGAGCGCGCGGGCAATTGCGACGCGCTGCTGCTGTCCGCCGGACAGGTGATTCGGCATACTGTTAAGCTTATCTGATAACGCCAGCATATGAACAATCTCATCCAGATATTTCTCGTCAGCTTTATCGCCGTCCAGTTCCACGGGCAGAACAATATTCTCATATACATTCAAAATCGGCACCAGATTATAATTCTGAAAGACAAATCCGATATTCCTGCGTCGAAAAACAGTCAGTTCCTCTTCATTCTTCTTCGCCAGTTCATCGCCACGCACGATGACGCTGCCCGACGTCGGCCTATCCAGACCACCCATCATATGAAGCAGCGTAGATTTGCCGCTGCCGGAAGTGCCCACAACCGCCACAAACTCTCCCTGCTCAACACTGAAGTTCACCCCGTCCAACGCACGGATAACGTTCGATTCTTCCCCGTAATATTTTTTCAAATCTATTGTCTGCAAAATGCTCATGTCAGCATACTCCTTCCATGTCAATCTTACCCGCTCTCTTTGAACTCTGAATTCTCAAAGCAACTCCGCTTATGTCCGCAGCCTCTCTACAATACTTTTCCGGTTCATCTTCCGATAGTACGCAAGCGGCACAAACACTGCTGCTGCCATCATAAACGGCAAAATAAGCATCACCGGAAGCAATGTGAAATGATAACGGAACGCCCACATATGCCCGACCAGCATCTCACAGATAAAATACCCGATCCCTGTTCCGAAAGTTGCCGTAGTGAAAACCGCCGCACCGATATAAGCGATTCCTTCCCATGCAAGCATCCGCTTCATCTGCTTCTGCGTCATACCCGCCGCGCCAAGTACCGCCATTTCCTTTTGTCTTGCCAATAAAGAAGTAACCGTCACATTGATGAAATTCAGCAGCCCAATTAACGCCAGAATCACTCCCAGTACACTGCCGATAATGGTATATGTCGCTTTGCTTTCCCGATATTCCTTTTCATAGGTCCGGTATGAGATATAATCCAAATTTTTCTCCACATTTGCGCTGTAATCTTCCATCCATTCCTCAGCCGCTTCCCTATGTTCATCCGCTATGTTAAAGACTGCAGTCATCGGCTGTGTCTCGCCATATACTTCACGGTAACTCTCCATGGGAAGTATGACGCTCAACCCCAAATCGAGTGAGAAATGCGTACTTACATCGCCCTCAATGCTGCCTGCCGCCATAACCTGATAGGTATGACTGACACCTTTTTCATCTGTAAGGATAATTTCATCCCCAACCTGATATAGAGGCGAATCGCTCTCCGGATCTGTTCCGTGATAATAGAAATCGTCTATAATCACGCCTTTCCCTGTTTCCCAAAGTTCCTTATCCACCTCACCCTTTGTAATCGTCACAAGCCGCAGTGCCAATTCGTCTATCCCATATACGATAGCCCCGGTCATACGGCACTGAGCCATTGTATTTTCCGAATCCTCCATGGAAGCCACTACCGTATCGGACGTCCTTTGTTGTAAAACCCGTTCTATGACTTCGTCCGGAATCTGCTGCATAATACTCCTCGCATATATATATGTTCTGTCTTCCAGTCCCGGTCTGTTCTCTATTTCCCGCATCAATTCCTCGCTGATTCCGTTGAGATTCTGATTACCCGGCATACCTGTATTTAAAATTGTGTAATCTGACACGCAGAAATCCGCCACGGCATACATATTGAGATAAGTCTCCAAATCAAATCCTGTCACCGCCGTATAAGTCGTATTTAGCAAAATCATGCCCAGTGACAACGATACGATGACAAGAACCGCCTTTCTTCTTCCTCTTCTCAAGTTACTGATTGCCATGGTAAACAATGTAGTTCTTCGGCTCTTCTTCGGCTTTATTCTTACATCATTGTCGCTTTCTACATATGCAACCGCCTCAATTGCTGAAATATGCGCCGCATATCTACAAGGTCTCAAGCTGCTGATGTATACAGTCAGCATGGAAAAAAGAACGGCTCCGGTTAAAACAAACGGATTAATTCTGTAAATTCCCGTTGTGTCAATATTAATCTCTGTCAAGGTATATGGCAGAAGCAGCCAACCGACCAGATATCCGACGGCCAGACCGAACGGCAGCCCTATTAACGCAAGACGAAAAGCCTGCTTTTTGACAATGCCTCTAATCTGTCTGCCGCTTGCGCCGATGGTACGCAGCAGCCCAAAGAACTGTACATCCTGAGCCACCGAAATAGAAAACATATTATAGATGATAAGATATCCTACAAAGACGATGATTCCGAGCAGCATGACTGCCGCCAGAATAAAGCTGATATCTATTTCACCGTCAGACAGCCCTAATCCACAGGACGGATTGGTTTTGATCGGAAGTTCATAGATTCCGGATTCCTCTCCTAATTCTGCAAGCAAATTGTTCATCTGTTCTTCCGCATTCCATTCGCTCGGGAAATAGATGTCTGCGCAAAAAATCCCTCCGGATTTACCGGTATCATAAACGCTTGTATGCGCCGCAGGAGCAATACTGTCCGCAAATGATTCGCTCACCCAGACCATCTGTGCTCC
>VSOA01000185.1 GCA_009774585.1 Lachnospiraceae bacterium | reverse complement strand
CTGCTGCAGAACAGCCCAAACCGCCTTTACCGTTGACAATCCACGCAGAAATGTTCTGCTCCGGATACATGCTGTAAATCATGAAACGATTACCTGTATAAATAGTATCAACGCCGCGCAGATCCGTAATGATAACATTACCCCTTACCTCGGTATGCGCCGTAACCATCTCCTTGAATTTCTGAGTCTGCTCATTATATACTTCAATACGCTCTTTTACATCCGGCAGATTGAGGATTTCCTCTGTGGTCATCGTACGGCAGGCGTCGATCAACTTCTCCATAAGCTGATAGTTGGAAATCGTAAAATTACGGAACCGTCCAAGCCCCGTTCTGGGATCCATCAGATAGCCGACAAGAATCCATCCTGTAGGATTCTGTATCTCGTCAATCGTAAGATTTCCTGAATCGACCTTGTCAACTGCCTCCATCATATCGTCAAACTGCGGGAATCTTTCCCGACCTCCGTAATACTCATAAATAATTCTGGCACAAGAAGGAGTGATACGGCTCTCTCCTTTATACTTACCTTCCAACTGCAGTCTTTCGTGCTCACTGGAATGATGGTCAAACCACAGACCGCATCCCTCCACATAAGGAACATTAGCAAGACAGTCATCTTCCGTAATTTCAACTAATCCATCCTGTAAATCCTTGGGATGCGCAAATTTCCAATGATCGATAATCCCAGCCTCTTTCAATAACGCTCCGCATGCAAGTCCATCAAAATCCGAACGTGTTACTAACCTCATAACAATCCTCCATCTCAAACAAAATAGATATCAGGACATATATGTATCTAATGCCTGTCAAAATATAGTTAAGTTATATTATAGACAATTTTTATTTTTTTTTCAATATGAGCAAAAAAATTCTGTCTCTTCCCGCACATACCACTTTAACTCCTTCGCCGGTATAACCCGGTAATTCTCTGCGCCCTCGCCAATCCGGAGTATAACATTGTTGATTCCCGCCTGAATAATCAGTCTGGCGCACAGCGGACAAGGTTTCGCCTCATGAATCGAACAATCCTGCGGATTTACGGAGGTCAGATATAAATCAGCCCCTAACGTCTGTTCCCGGGAACAATTGAGCAGCGCATTGGCTTCGGCATGGATTGCTCTGCACATGGCATAGCCCTCCCCCTGATGCATGTTACGCTTTATGCGCGGGCACTCTCCGATATCGCAGCAATTCTCAAATCCTCTGGGCGACCCGTTATATCCCGTGGAAATAACCGTATCGTTTTTGACGAGAACGGCGCCGTATTTCCTTTTAAGACAAGTGCTGCGATAGGCAAAATTCTCCGCGCAGTTTAAATAAGTATCTGTTTTAGATATTCTGGCAGTTCCGGTTGGTCTGACCATAATGCAGTTTCCTTCCCGCTTGTAATTTGTGTATAGTATAAAATAGTATAGCACGAACCTCTGCCAAATTCTACCGCTTAAGTCTTCCGGCCCACCTCCTTACCGTAAAAGGAATAAACGCACAGCCGAGTATCACGGGGATCGTGATAAGCAGATACGGCGACCATATAATCTGCCCGAACATATGAAACACATTCGTTCTGAAAATATCCGAAGGGCTTCCGACAAGCGGTATTAAATCAAATACACGTTGTACCTGCATCGGCATATAGCCAGTAAGCGCCATCGGCAGATATACGATTGCCAATCCACTGACCAACGCAATGAAATTATTCCTAGCCACTGCGGAGAAAAACATGACGAGCAGAGCCAGCCCGACCGACCCAAGCAGGAAATACACATATTCATAAATCTCCGCCTGCAGCATATTCATGGGTGCAACCGCAATCAGTTTGATATACTGAATCGGCATATCCCAGCCCTCTGTTCCAAGATAAATTAATTGTCCTGCAACCGCGCCTGCCGCAATCGTAAAGAAAAGCTCTAATGTAAATGCAATGCCGCTTAAAACCTTTGCATAAGCGACCTCTCTCCAACCGTTCTTCGTCGTCAGCATAAGCATCCCCATTCCGTTATGCCATTCTCCCGCAAAAACAGTAGACAGTGCGATCACAATGAAAACTGCCATAACCATACCAAAATCATTCAGCATCTGCGTCAGATACAGCTTCCAGCCTTCCAGCCAATGGTATACAAAAGGTTCCTTCACTCTGTCATTCATCTGAAGCAGATATTCTTTCTCCTCCTCGGTATGCCCGAAGATATCCAGATATTCTTCCACCTTCTGCTGTCGTCTTTCATAAAATCCTGTCAATTCAGCCGGATCCACATATCTTTCCAAAAGTGACGGATAGGTCTGAGACGAGTCCTCCAGCTCCGGATACAACGTCGATATCCAACTGCCAATACTGGAGCGATCTGTTCTTTGCGCCTGCTCCGCATATAAGGATTCTTTCTCGCGATCTCCCGCACTGTGGGCCGCTTCTGCCCCGCGCACAAGTGCCTGATAATCCCTTACCATCTCCTGCAGTTTTTCATCTGTCATCTCTCCTTCCCACTGCTTTGCATATTCTTTCATCTTTCTGATATTTTCATAGCCGTCAAAGTTATTTCCGAATCCCGAATATGTCCCCCTCGAACTTCCAAAGGTAAACCACTGATACGTCAGAAAGCTTCCAAATACAACAATATACAGTACACAAAGAAGAAAACTGATACGGACACTTTTCTTTTTCCATAGCTTCTTATGTTCCTGTAAAAATAATTCTTTTATCATGCAATAACCACGCCTTTCTCAAACCTCTATTCGAATGATTTCGTCCAAATTACCGCTAATCCGTCAGACCGGTTCCCTCTTTTACCGGAAAATAGTATAAATACAAGTCTTCCAACGCCGCATGACACATGACTGCATGTGGTGACGGTTGTTCATCTGATACAATCCGAAGTACCACATGTCCGTCCTCATGACGAAGATTGGATATCGTCGCCTTTTTCTCCCATTCATGAACTTCCTTCGGAGCCACTTGAAGCTCCCATACTTTTCCTTCCGCCTGTTCTATCAAATCCGGCACGGTGCCCTGCGCAGCAAAGCCGCCCCTTTTCATAATAAAAACGTAATCTGCTATGGCTTCGATATCTGAAACGATGTGCGTAGAAAGGAGCACAATCCTGTCTCCCGCGTAGTCCGCCAACAGATTCCGGAACCGTACTCTTTCTTTCGGGTCAAGCCCCGCCGTCGGTTCATCCAATATCAATACTTTCGGATGGTTCAATAACGCCTGCGCGATGCCAAGCCTCTGCTTCATTCCTCCTGAAAAAGTCTTGATCTTCTTGGCTGATACATCCGTTAATCCCGTTACTTCCAATAATTCCTCACTGCGTCTTAGCGCTTTCTTCCTCGGAATTCCTTTCAGTACCGACATATATCTTAGAAATTCCATAGCAGTATAATCCGGATAATAGCCGAAATCCTGCGGCAGATACCCTAACAGATTTCGATAGTCCGCTCCCATATCCGTTACATTCCGTCCGTCATAAAGCACTTCTCCCGAAGTCGCCTCCAGAATCGAACAGATCATGCGCATCAGTGTTGTTTTGCCCGCGCCGTTCTCTCCCAGAAGACCATATACGCCCGGTTTTAAAATTGCACTGACACAGTCCACAGCAATCTTGCTCCCATATTGTTTCGTCAATCTGTCAACTGATAGCTCCATACATTTTCCCTTCCTTCCGCACTTGCATGATAAAACCGATTTCTCTGATAAAAAAGACTGCAAATACAACAAACCCTGCCATCCATAATCCCGTTGCCGACGTCTCGTACAACCACGGCAACACTCTGGCTGAAAAGCCCCATGCCCCGCAGGAGACAAACGACAACGATATATATAACGTCATGCTTCCCGTTCTGCACATGCGGATATTCCGCAACAGCCAGACCACGCACACCAGAAATGGCACGATCACATATAGAATCATCTGCACAATTTGATCCGAATTACCCGATACAGTTATTTTCAGCCAAAGCAAAATTGTCATACACAATAGCTGCGACGCACCCGCCAATATTAATTTCGCCAACACAATCTCCGCACCGGAAGCTCTTGTTGCCGCCTCCATTTCGCACATTCCGCACACCCTGCTCCGATATAAAACCGGGACAAGTGCCAGACCAAATAACGGCATGAACATCGGAAGCACCGCCGGAAGCTGCTTAAGCAATATAATGCCAAAACTGCTTGCAGCCAGTACGGCTATCTGTAATCCCCAAATTGACAATCCTTCCAAGCGGAAAATATCCGAAAGATATGTCCAGAATCCTGTTCTCTCTTCACACTCCGTCTCCTGCCTGCGCATTTGTGCAATACACAGCCCGATTGTCTCCTGCATTTTCTGTTGCCGGATATTTACCTTCGTGTTCATCGCATTACTCAGGTAATCTTCTATTGTCCTATCTTCTTCCTTACTTCCCCGGTCGTCAACACGGTATTCCATTTCATCATCTTCCCGCCCATTTATATGTTTTCTCATCGTCTCCACCCCTTCCCTCTCATAATCTCAAGCGCACATCTGACCCTGCTCTGCGCCGTTCTTAAGGTACAATCCGTAATCTTCGCAATCTCCTTATAACTTAACTGCTCTCCAAATTTCAAAATCACGGCTTCCCGTTGTTCCGGTGACAGCCGACACATCAGTCTCTCCAGTTCGTCCCTGTCTTCCAATTCGGAAAAGGCCTTGCAGTCTGCGGTCGGTTCCTCGTCCAATACCTGCCATGTCATTTTCCTGCTTTCATCAACACATACATGATTCGCAATCGTATACAGCCATGATCTAAACCGGTCTCTTTTGCGATACATTGGAAGATTCTTAAAAACCCGCAGAAACGTTTCCTGCGTCAAATCTTCCGCCATCTCATCGCTTACGCAATGCAGACGACAATATCTCAAAATCGCAGAATAATAACGTGTAATTAACTCTTCTGCGCTATGTTCGTCCCCGTCTCTGATCCGTTCAATCAGTTTGTCGTCTGTCATGAGCGTTTCCTTTCCCGCCGCAGTCTGAAACGTCCGGCGCGCAACATGTTAGGCGTGAAGCATACCTCATTTTCTGTTTATTATAACGGTTGGAAGGTTTGGAATGATCAAAAAATTTATAAGCCGCAATTCTATGAAACCATTTGGAACATGAAAAGCAATACATTATTTATGACATTTCTGTCTGTTTTAGGGTGAAAAACGGCGGTAAACCCATGATAGATTTACCGCCATTTGATATGGTATCAGATTTTTCTTCACTGCATATCCACTACCTTCTTATACAGCGCCTTCTCCTCCAGTATATTACGAAATGTTTCTTCATCCTCCAAAGCATACGCCTTGATTTCATCCATATACTCATCATACTCGCAGATGTAGACTGTCACTGTAGAAATATCATGCCCTGCTGTTGCCAGTTCATATGCGTTTGTGCTGCCGGAAGCCAGTTTTCTACCGTTCTTATCCAATGCTACCGCAAATGTCAGACAGTCCGCCGGTTCTGTCGTGTACAGCGTCAGTTCAACCGGAGAAAGCTCTATCTTGTCAAGCCCGATTCCTTGCTCATTTACTTCGTAAATCTCTATTGTCTGCACATCTGTCTCACTTTTCTCTATCTTGCAGGACGGAAATTTCCAATGCCCGCGCACTCTGTACTGATTCCCGTTCTGTGCATCTACTTCCTCTTTGCAGTATCCTCGTAAAGATTCTATCGTAATTTGTGCCTCAAACTCTTCCGGCACTGCATAACGCTCATAATACAAATCCCACGTTTCTTCTGTAACTTCCGGCAGTTCTTCCCCTTTTGCCTCCGCTTCACGGCATGCTGCTTCGTATTTACGCTCATCTATATTAATATCGTCATAGTCCACACGCATAATTCCGGCAAATGTATATGCATCTTCCAGTCTGCCCTCAATATTTCTGACACCTGCCGCCTCACTGTCACGAAAAGAATACTGCTCTTTTGTAAACGCCTGTATTAACTGATATTCCGTATCGCCCATAACAGCGAATGCCGGGAACGCCTCCTCACTCTCTATACATACACCGAAGAAAACCGCCTGATTGGACGCATAATACTCTGTGATTGTCACAGTGATGCCGTTGTCCTGAGTTCTATATAAGAAATCCGGTTCTTTCTCCGAGGCATCAGAAACTGCTGCCTGATTCCCATCCGCTTCATTATCATATAACCTTGTCGTTTCATCCTCCGGCATCCTGCCGAACGGAAAAACATCCTGTACCTTCGCAAAAATATTTCCCAATATCGGTATATTTTCAGCCAATGAAGGATTCGCCGCACAAATAATAATTGACACAAAGAACACCGCTGCTACGGTTCCTAATCCGTAAACCATCTTTTTCCATGCAGTCCGTTTCTTATATGCTGCCTGCTTTTCCCGTCTAATTCCTGTGACCTTTTTCTGCTTTATATCAGCTAATGTCTCCTCAATTCTTGTATCTATCACTTTATTCCGTACAGATGCCGTACTCATAATAATTCTTAAATAGTCGTCCGAATAATTATTTTTCATTACCCTTTTTACTCCTCTCCCAGCCGTTCACGTAATTGTATCTTTCCCCTGCGGATTTTGCTTTTCACCGTATTTTCTTTCAAATGCAGCATGTCTGCGATTTCCGCCGTCGTAAACTGTTCACCGAAATATAGTTGAAAGATGACCCTGCTGTCCTCGGGCAACGCTTTAAGCAAATCATAAAACTCTAACTCTCTGCGCGCCAGATCCACATTATCGCTGCCGACTCCAAAGTCTTCCGCATATACATCAGCACTGCTTTCAAACTTACTATGAGTCTTGTTTATCCGATAAAGCTTCGTGCAATTATTGATTAGAATCCTTACCATCCATGTCTTAAAGTATTCCGCCTTCTTCAACTGTCCGATATGTTCATAGGCGTCCAAAATCGTATCTTGTATCACATCTGCAATATCGTTCTCATCCCTAAGCCACGCCACCGCAATTCGTTTAAGGGTATCCTGATTGATCTCTATTAGTTTAATAAACGCATCCGCGTCCCCCTTCTTTGCCGCTTTCACCAAATGTTCCATTCCCTCAACCACGCCTTTCTTCTGTCGGTAACACAGGTATTTTAACCTTTCTGCTTAATTAGATAAATATAACATGCAATTAGTTGCCACAAAAATTATGTTGCCGCTTATCATTCTCCCGCAATAACGAAGAAACGGCATAGCACGCAGGCTACGCCGTTCCCGAAAACATTTTAATATTGTCTTATAAGTGCTGTCAATTCTAACTGCGGTGAAGCAGTTTCTTCTTAAACGCTCTGATTTTGGACATATGGCGGCTTGTATACAAAACGGAAACCAGAAGAATTCCAAATGCCAACCCGAGGCAGCATGACGCGATATCCTCAGTGACGCCGCTGTCTGCCATCCCCATAATATCCAGTACCATATAAATGGTAAAACCGACTACACCCATCCAGCAAATGATATGCATCCTTTTCATCAATCTCTTTTTCTCGTCATTGCTGTAGTCTGCTACCTTTAATACAGTTTCTTCTAATTCTTTATTCATTCTCTCACTTTTCCTTTCTCCGTCAAGCAGTTCTCTTAAGTCAACTTCATAGAAATCTGCCATCTCGATAAGAACATCCAGATCCGGCATATTACTGCCTGTTTCCCATCGTGAAACCGTTCTGCCGGAAACGCCGAAATGCTCTGCC
>VSOA01000184.1 GCA_009774585.1 Lachnospiraceae bacterium | reverse complement strand
TAATGATACAATATAAAGTAACCATATATAGTAACAGGTTGTAACTTGAGAGGACGGTGAAAGAATGGAAGAAAGGCAAAAGGTTGTATTAGAACAGACAGGAGACTTGTCCAACAGAAAGCATATTCTCGTTATAGATGATGATTTGAATATGTTAAAAACGTTGCGCTATTATTTACAGGATCAGTACAAAGTCACCGTGATTAATTCGGGTAAAGTTGCAGTGGATTTTCTTCTGAAATTTACACCGGATCTGATCCTCTTAGATTATATGATGCCTATGTTTAATGGCGCGGCTGTGCTTAAGATTATTAAGAGCAGGGAAGCGACCAAGGATATTCCGGTTTATTTTCTGACGGGGCAGACTGATAAAACAACGGTTATGGAGTGTCTTTCACTGAAGCCGGCCGGCTATATTATTAAACCTGTGGCAAAGGATGCGTTGCTTGCAAAGATGAAGGAGGCGTTTGCACGTTAGCGGCAGAAGCCGGATTAAGGTTGAAGCCGGATGAAGGTTGTGTCCTATGGGGATGAACGGACGATTACGGTGAGCAAGAGCGTGACGAGACACTAAGAGGGATTGCTATATGTCAGGAAGTGAGAATAACAAGGTTCCAAAATATTTATTTGGAGCTTTTTGTTTCTATCTGTTATATTTTGCGTCTATTATTTTTTATTTAGGCATGGATATAAGATGGTTTTGTGTACCGCTTATAAGCTTTGCTGCCAGCCTGCTTATTCTTAGACTGCATGGCAGTAAGATAGAGATTCAGGCCTACACGGTTTCTGTTTTGACTTTCATTAATATCTTTTCGTACGGTGTGATGCTCCGTGAGTTTACGGAGGTCTTCACTGTTTTTTGTGCGGCGGTCTGCCTGATTTCATTTTACCATATACTGAAAGCTAACTATTTAATGCTCGGACTGTGTACTTTCTTTATTATATATGAATTGGTCTGGCAGGGAGAGTGGCAGAATTTTATGTCACACGATAGTTCAATTGCCGTTACGATTCGGATATTCAGCGTATACCTTGTACAGCTTCTGATGATCATGCTCATTAAGAGGCAGCAGAATATACAGCGGCTGGCGGAGCAGAAGGCAAGTGAGGCGGAGGCGGCCGCACATGCCAAAGAAGATTTTCTGGCAAACATGAGCCATGAGATCAGAACACCGATGAATGCGATTACAGGAATGGTGGAACTGGCGCTGCGCAACGATATGCTTCAGGATCAGGAGAAGGAATATCTGTATAACATCCGTGCGGCAGGAGAAGATCTGGTATCTATCATCGACGATATTCTGGATATTACGAAGATAGATTCCGGCAATCTGGAGATTACGGAAGAAGAGTATGAGATTACGTCGTTGATTCATGATGCGGTGAATGTGATTCAGGTTATGCTCGGTGACAAGCAGGTGGTATTGATGGTGAACGTGAGCCCGGATATTCCCGCCCGCCTGCGTGGGGACGGCGTGCGCATCAAACAGATTATACTAAATCTGTTGAGCAATGCCGCCAAATATACCGAAAAAGGTACGATTCGTATGGAGGTTGAATCTATACCGGTTGATGGTGAGGAAGGAAGAATCGATCTTAAAGTCTGCGTGACCGATACCGGTATCGGCATGTCAGAAAAACAACTGGAAGACCTGTTTACGAAGTTTCAACAGGCGGATGGTAACAGCAATCGTGCCAAGGGCGGAAGCGGACTTGGCTTAGCTATTTCTAAGCGGTTGATTGAACTGATGCAGGGGTCGCTTCATGCGAAGAGTGAGATTGGTAAGGGATCTGAGTTTGTGTTCACGGTCAGACAGCGGGTAATCGACGCAAGACCGTGTATTGAGACGGACCCGCAAATCGTACAGCAGCCGGTGCTCCGGAAAGAGGAGAATGCCGTACATAGAGAGAATCGCAAACAAAAAGGGCGACAGACGACATTTACGGCACCGAACACGAGAATACTGCTTGTGGATGATAACAAAGTAAATTTAAGAGTTGCGGAAGGGCTTCTGCGACCGTATAAAATGTGTATAGAGATGGCGGAAAGCGGGCAGCAGGCAATAGAGATGGTACAGAACCGTATCTATGACTTGATTTTTATGGATCATATGATGCCGCAGATGGACGGTGTTGAGACAACGAAGATTATCCGGAGTTTAGAAGGAGAGCGGTTTAGTGAGATGCCAATCATAGCCCTTTCGGCAAACGCCGTGCGGGGAGCAAAAGAAATGTTTCTCGAAGCCGGCATGAATGATTTTGTTGCAAAGCCCATTGAGATGCGCATTATGGACAGAACGCTGCGCAGATGGCTGCCTGAAGACAAGATTATATCCAACAAAAATGCTGCTGAGACGGCGGTGAAAGAAGAACAGACTTCCGATGTAAAACCGGATTCGAAGATTAATCCTCTTTTATGGCAGATGGAGGGGATAGATGTGATGGTTGGAATGAAATATTCCGGCGAAGATGCGAGTTTGTACAGGGATGTTCTGTCTGATTATATGGACACCATAGAGGAGAAGGCGGATCTTATAGAGAAAGCGGTTGAACAAGGAGACCTTGAGACCTATACGATAGAGGTACATTCGCTTAAGAGTACATCAAAATCTATAGGAGCCATGGAACTGTCGGAGTTAGCGAAAGATTTGGAGAATAATGGTAAGCACAGAGAGTGGGGACCAATTATAGCAAGGACGCCGGCGCTGCTGTCTATGTACAGAGGACTGTACCATATTATTATGCCGTATCACACGGTGAAGGAAGAGGAAGTACAGGAGAAGAGAGACTTTACTGACAGAGAATTAATGGAATTGATTGGGCAGCTCTTGGAAAGTGTTAATATGTATGATTCCATCTGCGCTGAAGAAGTGATTGCCCGGTTAAATGAGTTTGACTTCACGGATAGCTGGGAGGAACATATAAAGGCTGTGACTGAGTCGATGGGACGATTTGACTATGACGCCTGCAAAGAGGAAGCAAATCTGTGGCGAAGAGAATTAAAAGAGAAAATGCGGGAGAAAGCAGACAAATAACATATGGAAAAAGCTTATAAACTGGAATTTGCCGGGGAACAGACGGGGAGCTTGTATGTGAACTGTTGTGGGCTTTCACGAACGGAAAGTCTGCATAGCTTTGGTCCGGCATTAAAACCACATTATCTGGTACACTATATATTAAGCGGCAAAGGGCGATTTTCAATTGGAGGGAAAGAATATCCTCTGGAGGCGGGCTACGGATTTCTGATTACACCTGATGAACTGGCATTCTACCAAGCAGATGAGAATGATCCATGGACTTATGTGTGGGTAGGATTCAGTGGCGTGCAGGCTGCAGAGTATGTAAGCAATATTGGGCTGTCTGTCAGACAGCCTGTTTTCAAATCAGAGGATTCGGAAGAATTGTATCGGATTGTGAAAGATATGATGGAGCACAATACATTCGGATTGTCTAATGATTTGCGGCGAAACGGACAACTGGGGGTTTTTCTGTCGATTATAGCGGAGGGAACGAAGGTTGCCGAAAAGAACGAGGTAGACAGAGCAAACACCTATGTGCGCAAGGCAGTTTCCTTTATTCAAAGCAATTACTGTAATCCGATTAAGGTGACGGATGTGGCAAACTATGTCTGCATTAACCGTAGTTATTTGTACACGCTTTTTCAGAATTCCATGGGCATGTCACCGCAGCAGTTTTTGACGACTTTCCGTATTACAAAGGCAACGGAACTTCTACAGCTTACAGAGCTTCCCATGGAGAGTATAGCGCTGTCGTGCGGATATCACGACCCGCTTGTTTTTACTAAAGCATTCAAACAGATGAAGAAAATGTCGCCGACGAGTTACCGAAAAGAGATACAAAAAGGTGAAACTAGAAGGAACAAAGAACATTTGAAACAGGTGGAAGATTTCATTAATCAGATTAACAGCCTGAATGAAAGTACTTAAGGAGCAGACGGCAGGAGATAACGGAATAGGATATCATGAGATAACATTTTGACAGATTTTTATAACAAAGAGATATTTCAGAATATGGAAATATCTAATATGATAGCAGTAAACAGAGGTGAACAACCGGGTGCGCATATTGTGAACAAAAAGTATTATTCTATTAAGAAGGAGAATGGGGCATGAAAGAAATCGTATTGAAGAAATTTGAAGAGCTTTACGGGGATGTGCAGGGTGTAAATGTTTATTTTGCACCGGGACGGGTAAATCTGATCGGGGAGCATACGGATTACAATGGGGGACATGTTTTTCCGTGCGCCTTGACGATTGGCACATATGCTGCGGTCAGAAAAAGAGACGACAGAAAATTAAATTTCCATTCAATGAATTTTGAGTCGATGGGCGTGATAGAGAGCAGCCTTGATGACTTGACGCCGTCCAAAGAGGCAGACTGGACGAATTATCCGAAGGGCGTTATGTGGGCTTTTGCAGGCAGGGGTATGGAGATGGACTGCGGTCTGGATATCGTGCTTAACGGAAATATCCCTAACGGTTCCGGCTTGTCTTCTTCTGCGTCGTTAGAAGTGCTGACAGGATACTTACTCAAAGATTTGTACGGATTTGATGTGACAAACGTTGATCTGGCGAAAATTGGACAGTATTCCGAGAACAATTTTAACGGTATGAATTGCGGTATTATGGATCAGTTTGCGTCGGCTATGGGTAAGAAGAATCATGCCATTTTCTTAGATACGGCGGACTTATCTTATGAGTATGCACCGCTTGTATTAGACGGTGCGAAGATTGTTGTGACAAACAGCAATGTAAAACATTCTCTTGTCAACTCCGCGTATAATGAGAGACGAAGCGAATGTGAGAAAGCGCTGGAGGAGCTGCAGACAGTCGTTGATATTAAGGGATTGGGTGATTTATCCGAAGAGCAGTATGAAGCGAACAAATCCGCTATCAAAGATGAGGTGCGTGTCAGAAGAGCAAAACATGCTGTATATGAGAATCAGAGAACAATACGTGCGGTTGAAGCGTTGAAGAGCAACGATTTGAAATTATTCGGTGAATTGATGAATGCGTCACATGTATCCTTACGTGATGATTATGAAGTATCTTGTGAGGAAATTGACGTATTAGTTGACGAGGCATGGAAGATTGAAGGAGTCATCGGTTCCAGAATCACAGGCGGCGGTTTCGGCGGCTGTACGGTCAGCATTGTGCGCGATGAGGCAGTGGATGTCTTCAAAGAGAAAGTGGGAGCCGCATATAAAGAACGCGTTGGTAAAACAGCGGACTTTTATGTAGTAGAGATTGGTGACGGACCAAGCAAAATATAGTGCGCATCAAATTACAGCTTGGGAAGGGAGCAGAGTGACAGATATGATTCAGAAGAATATTAGGAAACTGGTGCAGTACGGATTACAGACCGGACTGATTACAGAAGCAGATAAAATATATACGACCAACAGACTGCTGGAACTTTTTGAATTAGATGAACTGGAAGAAAGTGACGCTGATGTCACAATGGGCGAAGAAGAATTGGAAAACGTGCTTTCAGAAATGATGGATTATGCATACGAACATGGGATTATGACTGAGAACAGCATCGTGTACAGGGATTTGTTTGATACGAAGATTATGAGTATGCTGGTACCCAGACCGAGTGAAGTGATTTCCGTATTTGAAGCCAAATATAAAAGCGATCCCAAAGATGCCACCGATTATTTCTATAAACTCAGTCAGGATACGGACTATATCAGAAGGTATCGTATCAAGAAAGACCAGAAATGGATTGCTGCGACGAAATACGGTGATTTGGATATTACGATTAATCTGTCGAAACCGGAGAAAGATCCCAAGGCGATTGCCGCAGCGAAGAGCGCGAAACAGAGCGGTTATCCGAAATGCCTGCTCTGTATTGAGAATGAAGGATATGCGGGTCGTGTTAACCATCCGGCAAGGCAGAATCATAGAATAATACCTGTGACGATCAATGGCAGCAGATGGGGATTCCAGTATTCTCCTTATGTATATTATAATGAACACTGTATTGTGTTTAACTCCGAACATATTCCGATGAAAATTGAACACGATACATTCTGTAAGCTGTTTGATTTTGTAAAGCAGTTTCCGCATTACTTTGTCGGATCCAATGCCGATCTGCCGATTGTTGGAGGTTCTATTTTAAGTCATGACCATTTTCAGGGTGGGCATTATAAGTTTGCCATGGCGAGAGCCGGGGTGGAAAGAACGTTTACCGTGAAAGGTTTTGAGGATGTGGAAGCAGGGATCGTAAATTGGCCCATGTCCGTCATCCGTATTGCAGCAGAGAATCCGGACAGATTGATTGCGCTTGCAGATGTGATATTAACCGCGTGGCGGGGCTATACGGACGAGTTAGCATTTATTTTTGCTGAGACGGACGGAGAGCCGCATAATACGATTACCCCTATTGCGAGGAAGAGGGGCGACAAGTTTGAACTGGATCTGGTATTGCGTAACAACATAACGACGGCGGAACATCCTCTGGGTGTTTATCATCCGCACGCAAAGCTGCATCATATTAAGAAAGAGAATATCGGTCTGATTGAGGTGATGGGGCTGGCGGTGCTGCCTGCCAGACTGAAAGAAGAGATGGAGCGGCTGGCGGAAGCAATTATCTTAGGAGCAGATGTCCGTAAAGATGAAATACTTGAAAAACACGCCGACTGGGTAGAGGAGTTTCTTCCAAAATATGAGACTGTCACGAGAGACAACATCATGGATATTCTTCATAAAGAAATCGGCGATGTGTTCATGCAGGTGTTAGAGGACGCAGGTGTGTATAAGAGGACGAAGGAAGGGCAGGCAGCGTTTGATAAGTTTGTGGAAAGCTTGAACGTGAACGGCTAACTTCAACCGGACAGGTAAATCAACAAAAAATACAAAATTAGCAGAAAACTGTAAGAAGTGAAAAAACTGTAAGAAGTGAAAAAACTGTAAGAAATGAGGCGGAATCGTATGATTCCGCCTTTTAGACGCACTTAGCCGTAAGGCAAAGAGACGTAGACCAGATACGACAGAAAGATAGTATATGTTATCTGTAGGGATGATCTGTCAATCTGTTAGAAATGCTATATTATCAAAAGGTAAATCTGATAAACGTTTTATAAGAATAAAAACCAAAGATGTATGACGTTTATAGGATATAATAGATGTTAACCGCTTACAGTACATTATAACGGTGTGAATACTAAAGATTTTCGTCATTATCCAGTATGCTGCAAAGAAAACTATAAAAGTCTTTTTGCTGTTTCGGAGTCATTTTTTGGTAAAGGGAGATAAAATGCTGATATTTTTTAAGACGATGCATGTTGTCTGCCAATAATGAATCTGCACTCAGACGCTCTTCGGAAAGACACAGAATGTAATCTGTAGAGACATGAAAGAGATTTGATAAACTGATTAAAAGCATAGCGTCGGGAATAGCCAGCCCGCACTCGATTTTGCTTAATGTAGTTTGATTGGTTCCTAAGTATTTAGCGAGAGTCTGTTGTGTTAAATTTTTTTCCAATCGAAGTTCCTTGATTCTTGTTTTCATCTGTATATCCTTTTTGTTATTGTAGGCTATTTCTAAAATTAAAAATATTTTAATTTTTAATACTAGTATTCCATATAGAATAATTTGTATAAATGTAAACATGAAAAAGGCAAAAAAAATAAATAAATACAATATATTG
>VSOA01000183.1 GCA_009774585.1 Lachnospiraceae bacterium | reverse complement strand
GTATTATGGAGAAAGCAGGGCTTGAGGCGGACGATATTTTAGGAACGCTTGCAAAGCGCGGCGAACGGGAAGGAATGGAAGTCGCACTTGTATCAGGCGACAGAGATTTATTACAGATTGCCACTGAACATATCAAAATCAGGATCCCGAAGACAAAAGGCGGCAGAACAGAGATAGAAGATTATTATGCAAAAGATGTAGAAGCGAAATATCAGGTAAACCCGACGCAGTTTATTGATCTGAAGGCTCTTATGGGCGATACGGCGGATAACATTCCCGGTGTGCCCAAAGTGGGAGAGAAGACGGCTGCCGAGTTGATGGTTCAATTTGGTTCTATCGAGAATATATACGAGCATGTGGAGGAGATCACGAAGAAAGCGATTCGTGAGTCTTTAATTGAACACAGGGATCTTGCAGATTTGAGTAAGACGCTGGCAACGATACATGTAAACAGTGAAATAGATTATTGTTTTGAAGATGCAAAGGTTGGTAATTTCTATACCGAGGAAGCATATCTTCTGTGTAAAAAGTTGGAATTTAAGAATCTGCTCACAAGATTTGAGAAGGATGTGACGGTTAACAACTCGCAGACACAGTATTTCGATGAACTTACGGATTTAGCCGAAGTGGAAGCCTTGTTTGAGGAGTGTGCAAGGATTGGCAAGCAAAACGGAGGTAATTATGAATTCGGACTGGCAGTTCTGGCAGAGCGGTCGGATTCGGAAGAATATCTGGGCGTGGCGATTGCCTTGAATAAAGAGAAGGTACGTTTTATTCCATGTCAGGGACTTATAACGGCGAAGTATTTGTCCGGGAAAATTTCGGAACTGAGCGAAGGAAAATTATGTAAACTAAATATATTTGATATTAAAAAACATTATGGTCAGATAGAGAGAACTGGCGGTGCGGATGAAGAGCGTCGTGACGTGATGGAACCTTACAGAGAGCATCGTTATTTCGATATCTTACTGGCGGCGTATCTGCTGAATCCGCTCAAGAATGACTATGCAGTGGAAGATGTTGCCAATGAATATTTAGGTCTTGCGATACCGGACAGAAATCAGGTATGCGGTAAGGCATCTTATGCGGATGTGTATGAAGCGGATGCGCGCAAATTTGTGGAATATGCCTGTTTTAATGCCTATGTTTGTCTGGCGGCTGCGCCGCTTTTGCGGGAGCGGCTTAGCGAGCAGGGGATGTATGACTTAATGTATGAGATAGAGATGCCGCTTACCAGAGTGCTCTATGAGATGGAACGGTATGGCGTGATGGTGAAACCGGATGAACTTAGGGTATACGGAGAAGCGCTGGTCGGCAGAATTACGGAACTGGAACAGTCTGTTTACCGTCAGGCAGGATGCGAGTTCAATATTAATTCGCCAAAACAGCTTGGAGAGGTTCTCTTTGATAAGATGGGAATCAAAGGCGGTAAGAAGACGAAGACCGGTTATTCTACTGCTGCGGATGTGTTGGAGAAACTGGCGCCGGAATATCCGATCGTGTCCGATATCTTGGAATATCGGGGACTGGCGAAATTAAAGTCTACCTATGCAGACGGACTTGCGGCATATATTGATGAGAGCAGCAGGATTCATTCAACTTTCAATCAGACGATTACGGCTACCGGGCGAATTAGTTCGACAGAACCGAACCTGCAAAATATTCCGATGCGCATGGAACTGGGCAGGAGTATTCGCAAATTGGTTATTCCGATGGACGGGTAGCTTTTTATGGATGCGGATTATTATCAGATTGAATTAAGAGTATTGGCGCATATGTCAGGTGATAAACAGTTGATTGAAGCATATAAAATGGATGAGGATATTCACCGTATCACGGCGTCCAAAGTGTTCCACACACCGTTTGAAGAGGTGACGGACTTACAGAGGCGGAATGCTAAAGCGGTTAACTTCGGTATAGTGTACGGAATCAGTTCCTTTGGTTTAAGTCAGGATTTGAGCATTTCCAAGAAAGAAGCGGCGGAATATATCGAACAATATTTTGAGACATACCCGGATGTGAAACGGTTTCTGGACACTACGGTAGAGGATGCCAAGAAGAATGGCTATGTTACAACGATGTATGGGCGGAGACGACCGATTCCGGAGTTATCTTCCGGCAATTTTATGCAGAGATCCTTTGGAGAACGCGTTGCCATGAATTCACCGATTCAGGGAACGGCGGCTGATATTATGAAAATTGCCATGATTCGTGTGTGGGAGAGACTGCACAAAGAGGGACTTTGTTCCAGATTGATTCTTCAAGTGCACGATGAATTGCTGATAGAGACGTTCGCAGGCGAAGAAGAACAGGTACGAGGCATTTTAACGCAGGAGATGCAGAATGCAGCGAATTTAGCTGTCAGGCTGGAAATCGATTTGCACATGGGGAGCGATTGGTATGAGGCAAAATAAATGAAAGTGATCGGTATTACGGGAGGCGTCGGTTCGGGTAAGACGCAGATATTAACCTATTTGCAGGAACATACGAATTGCCGCATTATCGTGGCAGACAAAGTGGCGCATGAATTGGAAGAGCAGGGAGAAGCCTGTTATGAGCAGATTGTCACGCTGCTGGGTCGGGGAATTCTTACAGAAGACGGAAGAATTAATAAGAGTGAAATGGCATCGAGAATTTTTGGTGACCGGAATCTTCTAATAAGAATAAATCAGATTGTCCATCCGGCAGTCAAAGAATATATCAGTAAGGCGATTGCGGAAGAACGAGGAAAAGGGCAGATAGATTATCTTTTTATAGAAGCAGCTCTTTTAATAGAAGGCGGATATAGCGGGATTGTAGACGAAATGTGGTATATTCATACGGATGAGCCGGTGAGGAGAGAGCGCCTCAAATTGTCTCGCGGATATTCGGATGAGAAGATAGACGATATTATAAAGGAACAGCTCACAGAAGAGGAGTTTTATCGGCACTGTAGTGTGGTGATAGATAACAGTAAAGCATTACAGAATGCTTTTCAACAGATTGATGAGAAATTGGGGGAAGACCTGTGTCAGAAACAATGAAATTTCCGGGACAATTAGTATTTGGGTTGGATATCGGGACGAGAAGCATCGTAGGAACGGTGGGTTATCGTGTCGGTGAGAAATTCTATGTGGTCGCGCAGAGCATCAGAGAGCATGGAACGCGAGCGATGCTGGATGGTCAAATTCATGACATTTATAAAGTAAGCGCAACCATCAGCGAAGTGAAGAGTGAATTGGAAGAGCGGATTGGAAGAGAGCTTAAGGATGTGTGTATCGCCGCCGCAGGACGAGTACTGAGGACCGTGACCGTGAGGGTAGATACGGAACTGAGCGGCGAAAGGGAAGTCAACGGGGAAGATATCTATGCGTTGGATTCCATGGGTGTGGAGAAGGCGTATGAAGAATTTCTGAAAAGTAACGACACGGAAATGAAATTCTACTGCGTGGGATATTCTGTCGTACGTTACTATATGAACGGCTATACGATGGGAAATCTGGAAGGACACAGGGCGAAGACTATCGGTGCAGATATCATTGCGACATTTCTGCCGGAAGACGTGGTGGACGGTCTGTATAAGGCGGTAGGCGGAGCAGGTTTGGAAGTAGTAAATTTAACTTTGGAACCGATTGCGGCAATTCAAGTAGCAATTCCGGAGATGTACCGTATGTTGAATATTGCGCTGGTTGACGTGGGCGCCGGAACATCCGATATTTCTGTGACAAAAGACGGGAGTATTATAGCCTACGGTATGATTCCGATTGCCGGAGACAGTCTGACCGAGGTGGTGGCAAAACATTGTCTGGTGGACTTTGCGACGGCGGAACAGATTAAGAGGGAGACAGGTGTTAAAGAGAACATAGAGTATAAGGATATCATGGGATTGTCCCAGACAATTTCTGCGGCAAAGATAGAGGAAGTAACAGCGGATGTGATTTCCGATATGACCGGACAGGTGGCCGATAAGATTAAAGAACTTAACGGAGACAAATCCGTCAGCGCCGTGTTTGTAGTCGGCGGAGGCGGTATGCTGCCGGGTTATACGAGCGCGCTGGCTGATAAGCTGGGCATTCAGAGAGAGAGAGTTGCGGTCCGCGGTGAAGAAGTGATGCAGAGTATTGAATTCTTGGATGCGGCTGCTAAGAGAGACTCTCTTATGGTTACACCGATCGGTATCTGTTTAAGTTTTTATGAACAGAGCAATAACTTTATTTTTGTATATTTCAACGACCAGAGAATTAAGATTTATGACAATAATAAAGTTGCGGTAGTGGACGCGGCGATGCAGGCGGAGTTTGCCAATGACGGTTTATTCCCGAAACGTGGAAAGGAATTGAATTATATTGTCAATGGTAAACCACGTATTACGCGAGGAATGCTCGGAGAGGCGGCAGTGATTACGGTTAACGGCAATGAGGCTGATATTTATACACCGATTCATGCAAACGATCAGATAAGAGTGAAAGAATCAACGGCAGGTGAACCGGCGAAACTCGATATCAATCAGCTTCCCGAGTATGGCGCTACCATGCGGGTGGAAGTCAATGATAAGAAAATTGATCTGCCCAAATTCGCTAGTGTGAACGGAACACTACAGTCCGGATATTACGGTATACAGGAAAATGATTCCATTGAGATATTAAGTTACTATACGGTAAGGCAGATTGCAGAATTCATGGATGTAATCATCAATCAGGATATGAATATCTATGTCAATAACAAGCTGGCGGATATGGATACGAAAGTATATGAGAATTTCTCTGTTGTATGGACCATGGAAGAATTGCAATTGTCCGACCGCGATAAGTATGAGAACGATAAAACGGATGCTGATAGCGAACAGTCGCAGGAACACAGTGATTATCAGACAGAAGACGAAGATGCATACCGGTCGGACGATCAAACAGAGGATGAAGATGCATACCGGTCGGACGATCAAACAGAGGATGAAGATGCATACCGGTCGGACGATCAAACAGAGGATGAAGATGCACTTCGGTCAGACGGTCAGACAGAGGATGATTCATATCGGGAGGAAGAAGACGCTGAATCGGAATATGATGAGAATAATGATGCTGAGACAGACGAGCAGGAACGTGCGCCCTATGAATCAGATCCTAAGACGGAAGCGCAGAATGCGGTTCAGAAAGGCGTATCAATTCACGTGACCGTAAATCAGAAGCCTGTTTCGCTTTCAGGTAAATCAGAATATGTATTTGTTGATGTATTTCAGTACATTGAATTTGATTTATCCAAGCCGCAGGGCAGCGGTATCGTCACCAAATTGAACGGAAGAGACGCGCAGTATATGGAGAATATCCATAATGGCGATATCATTGAAATATACTGGAAGCATTAGAAGTAGAAGATAAAGAAAATATAGAATAAAACATAGAAGATAAAGAAAAGACAGAACATAAAGAAAGAAAAGACAAACATATGAGATTATGCAGTATAGCCAGCGGAAGCAGCGGAAACTGTGTCTATGTAGGATCTGATACGACCCATCTTTTTATGGATGTGGGAATCAGTGGCAAAAGAATAGAAGCTGGAATTAATGAATTGGATTTAAAAATGAGTGATATTGACGCTATTTTTATTACTCACGAACATGCGGACCATATCAGCGGACTGGGGGTGCTCGCTAGGAAGTACGGAATTCCGATTTATGCGACCAAGGGGACGATAGACGCGATAAGAAACACGCATTCATTGGGGAATATCGATGAAGAGCTATTTCATTACATTCGTGAGGACGAGAAGTGCACGGTAAAGGATATGGCACTCTATCCCATAAGGACATCACATGACGCAGCACAGCCTGTGGCGTACAGAATTAGCCACGATAAACAGAAAATTGCCGTTATCACTGATTTAGGCTGTTATAATGATTATACGGTAGAGTGTCTGAGAGATTTGGATGTACTCTATTTGGAGGCAAATCATGATATACATATGCTTCAGGTAGGACCTTATCCGTACTATCTGAAACAACGTATTCTGGGTGAGAGAGGACACTTGTCCAATGAGGCGGCGGGTAAGCTCCTCAGCAGGCTGCTTCATGATCGTATGCACGCAATCGTGCTCGGACATCTGAGTCAGGAGAATAACTTACCTGAACTTGCATATGAGTCGGTTCGGGTAGAGGTGACAATGTCTGATACGCCGTATAGCGGAAGTGATTTCCCGCTATATGTAGCAAAGAGAAGTGAAGTATCGCAGATGATAGAAATATAAGGGAGGATTATGATGAAGAAAACAATTATTACAGTTGTAGGCAAAGATACGGTGGGTATCATTGCCGGGGTATGTACTTATCTGGCGGACAATCAGATAAACATTCTGGATATCTCGCAGACAATCGTTCAAGGATATTTTAATATGATGATGATTGTAGATACAAACGGTACAGAGAAAGATTTCGGTGTGATCGCCAAGGAATTAGAGCAGCTTGGCGAAAACATAGGTGTTATCATCAAATGCCAGAAGGAAGAGATATTCAGCCAGATGCATAGAATCTAAGAGCAGGATGGGAATGATAGGGAGCAGATATGATTAATATATTTGAAGTTGCAGAAACAAATGAAATGATTGAAAAAGAAAACCTTGATGTGAGGACAATCACATTAGGAATCAGTTTGCTGGATTGTATTGATGCTGATTTAAAGCTGGTCAACGAGAAAATATATCAGAAGATATATGAAGCGGCCAAAGATTTGGTCGCAACGGGCGATTATATTTCCGCAGAATATGGCATTCCGATTGTGAACAAAAGAATTTCCGTGACGCCGATTGCATTAGTAGGAGGTGCGGCATGCAAGTCGCCGGAGGATTTTGTTTCAATTGCACAGACGCTGGACAAGGTGGCACATGAGGTAGGCGTTAATTTTATCGGCGGCTATTCCGCGCTTGTGTCGAAAGGTATGACAACGGCGGACGAGATGCTAATCCGTTCTATTCCTAAGGCACTGGCATCTACGGAGAGGGTGTGCAGCTCTGTCAACGTCGGTTCTACGAAGACCGGAATTAATATGGATGCCGTAAAGCTTATGGGTGAAGTCATTTTGCAGACAGCGGAGGAAACCAAGGAAGAAGATTCACTCGGCTGTGCGAAACTGGTCGTATTTTGTAACGCCCCGGATGACAATCCGTTTATGGCAGGAGCTTTTCATGGGGTGACAGAGGCAGATAAAGTGATTAATGTAGGAGTAAGCGGGCCCGGTGTTGTAAAGACGGCGCTTGAAAAAGTACGGGGAGAGAATTTTGAAGTGCTGTGCGAGACAATCAAAAAGACAGCGTTCAAGGTAACGAGAGTCGGGCAGCTTGTGGCGAAAGAAGCCTCCAAGTGTCTGAATGTACCGTTTGGAATTGTAGATTTATCGTTGGCGCCAACGCCGGCAATCGGAGATTCCGTAGCCGATATTTTATGTGAAATCGGTTTGGAGCAGGTTGGCGCGCCCGGTACAACGGCTGCATTAGCACTGTTAAACGATCAGGTTAAGAAAGGCGGCGTCATGGCATCTTCCTATGTAGGAGGCTTAAGCGGCGCATTTATTCCGGTCAGTGAGGATCAGGGAATGATTGATGCCGTGTCAGTGGGTGCTTTGACATTAGAGAAACTGGAAGCGATGACATGCGTATGTTCCGTAGGTCTTGACATGATGGCTATTGCGGGAGATGCGAAAGCGACGACCATCG
>VSOA01000182.1 GCA_009774585.1 Lachnospiraceae bacterium | reverse complement strand
CCCTGTACGCCTATGGATATCGCGCCGATATGCTCGCTTTGTCGAATCAGTTCACGCAATATTCTGCTAAGCTGCTCGTTACAATTTTCTCCCTGCCTGCGCTCTATTCGGTCATGTCTTTCCTCTTCCATTTCCAGATCGATCACTGATATCTCAAAATACTCGTTCTCGACCGCAACAAGCGCGATTGCGAATTTTTTCTGATTCAAAGTATAAACTTCGGCTCTCCGCCCTCCCGTCGAAGGAGCGGCACCGAGATTTATGACTGTTCCGTCTTCCGTCAATTCCCTAATGAGCATATTTACCGTTGGCTGGCTGATGCCGGTCATTCTCGCAATTTCAACCCTTGTCGCCTGCCCATACCTGCCAAGCGCATCCTTGATCAATCCGATATTCAGTTCTTTCAACACTGTCGGTTTGCCCGTAATCTCATTATCTTTTCTCAATCTGCTTCTCCATTATTTTCTTGTATATCCTGTATCAAAGCAGACTGACTGTATTGCAGATCAGTTCAGCCTGCTCCCTCCAATCAAAACCGGCTACTGTATACCCCGTACATGATCAAGCGCCAGTTTTACCGCTCCCGTCACAGGCGCATCCTCCGGAACCACCGCATATGCTCCCGGTGCATCCTCATGCACCGCCTTCATATATGCGTCAATCAGAATCGGTTCGTTTGTCTGGAATATGCTTCCTATTAGAACTGCAGGAACTTTTTCATCGCACATGCCAAGTCTTCTTATGACTGCCGCCGCATACTTTCCTTCCTCATAACCAAGCCCGGAAATAATCTCTCCCGCTACCGTATCTCCTTCCCGCGCCAAGGCAAACACAATAATCGGCAGTTGGTACTTCTGCTGTTTCGTCATCTCATTGTGACGTAAGACAGCGCATACCTGCGTCATATTCTCCACCCCAAACACACGCGGCACAGCCTCCTCTAGCCGACTCTTCTTCCAAGTCCCTTCCTCTGAGCGGAATGCATAATGCATGGCTTTTTTTGTAATTTCGGTGCCGCCGCCGTAATTGCCCGTTATATAATCGAGATTTCTGAGTGTCAGCATCTGTCCGGCGCCGTTTCTTCCCGCATGTCCGGCGCCTGTCCCGCAGATGGAAACAACGCCGACATAATCTTCCGTTCCAGTGCGCAATCCAATCCATGCATCGTGTACAATCTGAAATGGCGTATCACCCATAATCTTGCGCACCATCGGAGTCAGCACTTCAAAATCTTCCGGTTCATCCGCCCCTGAAATGCCGAACACTGCATAGGCAATATCCTCTAAAGACGCACCTGCTGCCTGCAATGCCGCTTCCACCGCTGTACACATGGAATCTGATGCTGTCTCAACCCCGCAGACCTGATAATTTCCCGCTCTGCCAAATCCCTCCGCAATACTTATACCATTCTCATCCGCAATGACGCAATGTGTTTTGGATCCTCCCACGTCTACACCCATGACATACATAAATTAATCCTCCAACCTAAACTGTTCCGTCTGAATTCATTGTTACTTTTTGCCACTTACCTTTTATGATTTCCTGCCGCTACACGAAAAACTCCGGAAGGTATTCTCTGTTTACCTCAAGCATCTCCTCAAGCGCCGCCCTCGCGTCCGCAGCATCATGCACAAGCGGATGATTCAGAAACGCAAGAAACGCTTTGTTTCTGTCACCGGAAACGGCCGCCTCTATTGTTAGAACCTCATATGATTTTACCTGCAGCATAAGTCCCAGCACTGACGCCGGCACATCATTATCTTTCAAAGGCTCCGCTCCGTCTTTGCCGATGACACAATTTGTCTCAATCACGCTGTCATACGGCATCTGCGGAATCAGTCCATGATTGACTACATCTACAATCTGGACGTCCTTTCGATTATTATAAATACTGTCGATCAGATTGATCGCCGCCTCTGAATATCTGGCTCCGCCGCGTCTCGCAAGCGCTTCCGGCTTCTCCTTAAGCTTCGGGTCACTGTATTTCTCGAAGAGTTCTTTTTCCACCTTCTTAACCTGATCCGCGCGGGTACCCTCCAAGCCGACCGCCTGTACTTCCTCTTCTGCTATCATATGTTTTTCCATATAAAAATACTGCATATACGGAGAGAGCATACAGCCAAGTTCCTGCGCAACTCTATCCATTTCCTCATTTTTCTCGATGTTTTTGACAACGCTCTCTTTGTTGTAAACATGCAGCACCTCTTGTATGCGGTCTTCGCCATCCTGATAGGCGTGATTCATCACACTCAGATGATTCAATCCGATAAATCTGCAGTCAAGCTGACCAGCATCCACTCCGAGACGGTCCGCCGCATCATGCTGCATATTGATAGAACAGTTGCACAGTCCGATACATTTCACGTTCGTATGTTTTAAGACTGCTTCTGTCACGATTCCCGAAGGATTCGTAAAGTTAATGAGCCATGCCTGCGGACATAATTCCTCGATATCTTTGCAGATGTCCAATAACACGGGAATCGTGCGCAGCGCCTTAAAACAGCCGCCAATCCCTGTCGTTTCCTGACCAATCATTCCGTATTTCAAAGGAATCCTCTCGTCGCGCGACCTTGCATCCAGTCCGCCGACTCTTATCTGCGTAATGATAAAGTCCGCGCCTTGTAACGCACCTCGCCTGTCAAGCGTACCTTTCACTTCGATTTCGTGTCCTGCTTTCTTCACCATGCGCTTAGCAAATTCCGTATTAATCTGAAGCTTTCTTTTTCCTTCCTCGATATCAACGAGTACAACTTCCATTATGGGAAGCGTTCTATGGTGATCGATCACCCCTTCAATCAATTCCGGCGTATAGCTGCTGCCTCCTCCGATTACAACTAATTTCATGCGACGCTCCTCCTTATCTGTTTACTTTCTGTATTGTTGACTTATTTAATATTGTTAAACAAGTTGAATGTAGGATAGCATACGCCAAAAAATTTAGCAAGATATTTTTGAAACATTTCTAACACATCTTTAAGGTTAAAACAATTCATCCGATACATACATTAGATATCCCGAACGGAGGTAAACAAAGATGCCGATTGATCAAATGAAACAAGTATTAGATTCCATGGAAAATTCGATAAGACTGCGCAGTCAGGCTCAAGCTGAACGCCGTGCAGAGGATGCCGCGCGTGAGAAAAAAGCTTTTCAGGAAAAGCTGATGCTCGCTGCCGCCAGCAAAGCACAGCTCGACGGCATGGCATCAAATGTAAAAGGTAAACAGGACGCTGTCCTGAGAGATCAATTGATGGGATTAATGATGGCAGGTTTCTAAACATAGAGCATATAAGTCATTTACTGCCTTCATCACCAGATTTTGTAGTTACCGCTAAGCGCAAGGAATGCAAAGAGATAAAGACAATTGTCATAGTAACGTCTGTCTCCTTCACGTAAAGGCGTCTCCCAGAACTGTCTGATACATTCCATGGCGTGCTCACCGTCCGCCGCCAGAGACGCCTGCGCATTCGTCGCAACGATGGCAACCGGATGCAGCGCTTTCTCCTGCAGCGGTGTACCGTCAATCTCATAGATTCTGTAATCACGATCCGGAGCATTCACTGCAAAGAAGCGTTGGATACGGTTCGCACAGTCCCGCTCCCACTCATCTGCCCCGAACCACTCATAATCTAATCCGATATTGGCGGCGACTCTGTACGCGTCGCTGTAGAACCAGTCATGTCTTCCGCCGAACTTATCGTAATCTTTGGCGTGCGGGCTTCCGTCATACTCCGCATATTCTGCCGCCAGTCCTGTCTTCTCATGACACGCCTTCTTCAAATATTCTCTGCTGGCAGCAGCCGCCTGTTTCCAGAATTCCGCGTCTTCATCATTTGCCCAGAGCGCAAACAGCTCATAGAAATGAGGGAGATGATAGGAAGGGTCGCTCCAATCACATTCCGTAATAAACTTAATCAATCTATTGGATATCTCCCACATCGGGCTGCCGCCCTCTCCATTTTCTCCTTTGTGAAGGCATTCGTGCAGAATCGCACGAGCCTCCTTCGAATAACAATAGATTCCGTCTCCGTCACCCCAGCGATGAGACGCGAAGAAAAGTGCCATAGCAAAATATTCTTCTCCGTCAGGCGCAGGTCCGTACGCATTTTTTGTACCATCCGTCCCGCATGACCATGCAAAATATCCTTTATTGATTCCTTCATCCAGATACATGTAAGTTTTGGTCCATTTCCAGATCCGGTCAAATTCTTCCTGCTTATTCATCTGCACACACATCATCATGCCGTAAGACATCCCTTCCGTCCTTACGTCATGATTGCCCGTATCAGTCAGATATCCCATATCCGTCCCCACCGGATAATAGATTCTCTCATCATCACTTCCGTAAAACATTATCTGGAAAATCTGTTCCAGTCTTTCTTCAATCTCCTGCGGATCAAACCCCGCCTCCACAAACATATTTCTGTATTGTCCCGACTGATATGCACCTGCCACCCTTTTTGCTCCCCTCAAATTTCCTTCAATACCCAATTTTTATTCTTTCACGCCGCCAAGCGTCATACCCGTTACAAAGTATCTCTGCAGGAACGGATACAGACAGATGATCGGCAGCATTGTCAATATGGTTGCCGCCGCACGCACCGATGTGGGCGTTACATTTCCGCCAGAATTTTTCATTGTTTCCATGGAAGTACCCTGATTCGTTACTGAGGATAACAACTTCATCAACTCGTACTGTAATGTCGTAAGATTCGATTCCAAACGGTTATACAGCATCGCATCGAACCATGAATTCCACTGTCCGACAGCCACAAACAATGCAACTGTGGCATACACAGGTTTGCAGAGCGGAGAAATGATCTTTAAAAATATCGTTCCGTATCCGGCGCCGTCTAATTGTGCCGATTCCTCCAAACTGTCAGGGATACCGTTCATATATGTCCTGATTACAAGCATGTTAAAGGCACTGATCATTCCGGGAATTACATACACCGAGAAGCTGTTCGTCATGCCCAGATTCTTATAGAGCAGGAATGTCGGTATGAGTCCACCGTTCACATACATAGTCACCACCCAGAAAAACGATAACGGTTTCTTAAACAGAAACTTCTTGCGGCTGACAATGAATGCCAGAATCGCATTAGATGCTAATGCCAACAATGTACCGACCACTGTTCTCAACACGGAAATGTACGCTCCAGTAACCAGATTGTTTTTCTTCAATACTGTTGTATAGTTTTTAATTGACCACCTTCTCGGCCACAGATATATGCCGCCGCGAAGCGCGTCCGTACCATCGTTAAAAGACACTGCTAATGTGTTTAACACCGGATATAATGTGATGATTACAAATAATATCATAAAAACCGTATTGCAGACAATAAAAATCCTGTCCGCCGTAGTTCTCTTCTTCTTCGTCATAATCTCTTATCCACCTCTCTTAGAACAGACGCTCTTCGCCGTTATGTTTTGCAATCTGATTTGCAATCACGATCAGAACAATACTTACCACGCTCTTGAAAATACCTGCCGCCGTACCGATGGAATAATCGCTCTGGCTGATACCCCATTTCAAAACGTAGATATCAATCGTCTGAGAAACGCTCTGTACAAGTCCGTTTCCGAGCAAATACTGAATTTCAAATCCGGCGTTCAGTACATTGCCGACATTCATTAACAGTAAGATCATAATCGTGGGTTTGATTCCCGGCAGTGTTACATATTTAATCTTAGCAAAGCGTCCCGCGCCGTCAATCGCCGCCGCTTCATACAACGAAGGGTCAATCGAAGTGATGGCGGCCAGATAGATAATCGCATTCCATCCTGTTTCCTTCCAGACGTTGGCAAACGCAACAATCGGCCAGAAATAACCCGGATGGGCAAAGAAATTGATGGATTGATCTATAATATGAAGCTTGAGTAATATCTCATTGATGATACCGCTTCCCGACAACGCGTCGTGGAGAATACCCGTAACGATAATCCATGAAAGGAAGTGGGGCAGGTAGGAAATCGTCTGGACCACTTTCTTGCCGCCTTTGGATGTAATCTCATTCAAAAGAATCGCAAAGACAATTGCCGTAACAAACGTCGCGATTAGATTGATCACACCCATAGCAAGTGTGTTACGGATCGTTCTTATAAAAGTAATGTCTGTAAAGAGAGGTTCGAACTTGGCAAATCCGATGAACTTGGAATGCAAGAGTCCATCCTTAGGCTTATAATTCTGAAAAGCCATGAGCCAGCCTGCAAGCGGGAGATAATAGAAAATCACACCATAAACTACTATGACAGCAGACCATATTAGAAGTACCTTCTGCTGTTTAATCTCTTTCCATGAGATTTTAGTTTTCGGTTCTGTTATATTTGCCTTGGATTTATTTTTAAATTTGTTAGACATAAGCTCACTCCTGTTTACAAATACAGGCAGATGAAATGATACTGCATCTGCCTGTACAAAGTCTCAAGTATTGAAGCTTTGGCTTCCTAGTTATACTTAGCCGCTTCTTCCATTCTCTTATCCAATTCAGCCTGCATTTCATCAAGGAAATCCTGCGGATTACAACTTTCATATGCATCCATATACTCGCTCCATCCGCTTTCAAAATCAGATGCCATAACTACTTTGGGCAGATACTCATGCTTAATCTCTCCCATTCTGTTCCAAGCTGTACCGCCCGGCGTGCTCGTCGTCAGTGTATTGGAGTATGACCACATCGGATACCATGCTCCGGGAGCCTCACTTGTACCGATCATTTCAACGTAAGTCTGTACGCCGTACGCATCGAAACATTCCTTCACGTCTGACTGTAAATTTGCATAGAATTCATTCGGCTGACCTTCCGGCTTGTTCGCATTGATGCCGTCATCGCTCATTCCCGAATACTGAGGGAAGTAGGAATATGTACATAAATGAGATGCCTTATAAGCAGCGTCAGACGCCTGAGCTACCTGCTCCGGTGTACGGGAGAATTCTCCGTTGTCAAGTACGTTATAATCAACGCCTTCTACACCCCAGCTTCTCAAATTGTGAATCTCTTGTGATAACAAATCATCTACAAACTTTAATGCGCCTTCTACATCTTCACAGCTCACTGTGATAGCAAGACCGCTGGATACATTCAATACACCGCCGGAGTTATGCCACTGATTCTGAATACCTTCTTCAATCGTGATCGGAAGCGGTACATAGTTACACCCCTCTGCATCCAGACCCTGCTGTCTTATAGCGTCGCCTGCCGTATATGCGAAATCCCACCACTGATCGATCATACCGAGTACGCGTCCTGTCGATACCTTAGCAATATACTCATCATATGTCTGTGTAAAGGACTCAGGATCTACAATCCCTTTCTTGTATTCCTCATTCAGTTTCTGGAAGTATCTCTTTGCCGTAGGCGTCGTATTATAATCTATTACTTTCAATGTATCCGGATCTACGATAACAGAACCGTCATTCGGATAGCCATCCAAGAACTGCGGTGCATTCTCCAGACAGAAGTAACGCCAGTCTTCACAAAGAATCGTATACGGAATATTAGGTGTTCCGTCTTCCATTGTCGGGTTAGCTTCGTTGTATGCCTCAATCAGGTCAAAATACTGATCCATTGTCTTGATTTCCGGATAGTCTGCCCATTTGAGAACTCTTGTCTGAATCCAGAAAGCCTCGTCATTATGTGTACATACGCTCTCTTTATTCTTGATACAGCTAAACTGAGGAATCCAATAAATCTTACCGTCGTCCTGTCTTAACTG
>VSOA01000181.1 GCA_009774585.1 Lachnospiraceae bacterium | reverse complement strand
CATTGGGAATAATCGGGATATCATTTTCCGAATGACAGTCACAGTTAGGCGATACATCACAGATTAAAGACACATGTAAACACGGAATGTCTTTACACACTGCCTTGGTGTACTCCGCCATCTTATAGTTGAGTACCGCAACAGAATCTGTAAAATCCGCTGCGATGGCATTTTTCGGACACACTGCCAGACAGCGTCCGCAGCCCACGCACTTATTATGGTCAATGTGCGCTTTCCCATTCTCAATTACCGGCGCGCCATGCGCACATATCCTATCGCATGCACCGCAGCCTACGCAGGCTGAAGTAGCCACGCTCGGTTTTCCTTCGCAGTGCTGCTCCATCTTACCGGCTCTGGAGCCGCAGCCCATGCCGATATTCTTGAGCGTGCCGCCGAAACCTGCCATCTCATGCCCTTTAAAGTGCGTCAACGAGATAAAAATATCGGCGTCCATAACAGCCTGCCCAATCTTCGCCTCTTTGACATATTCCCCATTAATGGGAACCAATGCTTCATCTGTGCCTTTCAGACCATCGCCAATGATTACGTGACATCCCGTCTGGTAAGGAGAAAAACCGTTCACGTAAGCTGTCTCCAAATGATCGAGCGCATTCTTCCTGCTGCCAACATAGAGCGTATTACAGTCAGTAAGATATGGCTTTCCTCCCAATTCCTTGACATAATCCGCTACCACCCTTGCATAGTTCGGACGAAGAAACGCAAGGTTGCCATACTCGCCGAAATGAATCTTAATCGCCGCATACTTATCCTTAAAATCAATGTTCTCGAATCCTGCCGTCTTCATCAGACGATGCAGTTTCTGCAGTAGATTCTCATGTTCTGTTGCCTTAAATGTTGTAAAATACACGTTTGCCTTTTCCATATCTTCTCTCCTCTTTCAATGCAGAGAACGCCATTCTACGGCATCTCACACTAGTCAAACATTTTAAACCGCTCACTTATAATTGCATATTGTTCTTTAATCTTAAGATACAACCCAATCGTGTTTTCTTTCTCTTTCTCAAACTCTTTAATAATCTTGTCGTAATTCCGCTCAAGACTGGTCACCACATTCTTGTTAATCTTGCCGTGATCCGCGTCGCCTTTCATAATATCCAGTATCTTCTCTTTGCTGAACGCTTCCTTATAGCTGCGTTTGCCGTACAATGCGCTTAAAATATCCGCCACTGCGATAATCTGCTGTGTCAGCGATAAATCTTCCGCCTTAAGCCCTTTGTGATAACCTGTTCCATCCAGCTTCTCATGATGTCTGACCGCTATCTGTAATACCGCATCATCCACAACCCCTTCAAGAATCATCTCCGTAATGCGCACATGCGCCTTCATGATCTTCATCTCGTCGTCGCTTAATCTTCCCGTGGATTCCAATATGTTGAGCGGAATCGCTATCTTACCAAGGTCGTGCAGCAATGCGCCGTAATGCAAGTCTCTTAGATCTCTTCCGGATACCCTTGCCAGTCTGCCAAGTTGTTCTGCAAAATTCACCGTAGCCAATGTATGTATCACCGTATGCTCGCTTCTGAAATCAATCGTGTAGACGAGCATTTCCAGAAAGCCTCTCTTATACTGTTCGGAGAAAGCTCTCTTGGCAAGCAGCACATCCAGTTCTTCTCTGTATTTGCCATTAATCAGATTCTCCGTGATACCGTAGCGGTCCTGCGCCTTATGGAAAAGGTCGAGCGCCGCGCCGGAAAATTTAATATCACGATATTTCGCAAAATAATCCGGTTCCAAACTTTCATCTTTCAGGTGCAAAAAGGTATCCATGGAATCCGCCAGATTCAAAAGTTCAATAATATGCATATAACGGCTCTGAATCAGATTATGTCTGTTGTAATCCAGATGATGATACAGCACAATCTCCGCCTTGTCACCCATGGGCGAAAGATATTTCAAAAACAGAAAGCCGTAGATAGAATGAGGCCATAGGTTCTTCGTCTCAAAATCAGATACGTTCTTGACATTGTCTTCCTTATAAAGCCCAATATCATGCAGGATGCCAAGCATCGTGTAATCCACCAGTTCCTGTTCGGTATAGTGCTGCTCAGTATAGGTATTCTCATACTCCATCATCTTATACAGAATATAACCTGTGATTTCTCCGTGGTTCATAATCTTATTGTTGATGATGCCCAACGTCTTTCTGATAATTTCATTGACATCTTTACTGCTGATTACACTCATTTGTACCGTTCCCCTTCATCGTATACTCTTGACAATCCCCTTGTTCCCCTCTGAACAGTTAATGCCATTTTATCATCATTTCTATGTCTTGTCCTCTATTTCTTTCCAATTTATAAAATATTTTATCAGTCCCTGTTTTGTTATACAAATAAAAGGGACACATCTACATGCCCCTTTTATCCCGTATCGAAAACCGCCTCACACATACTGCGCTAATTCTATTATGCTGCACTTTCCGCCTGATCCTTGGAATATAAAACTTTCAATATAATCGGCGTCGCAATAGACGAAATAATAATCAACAGAATGACCGATGTAAAGTAGACCGGCGTGAGCAGCCCTGCCGTAAGCCCCTTCTGTGACACAATCAGCGCAACCTCGCCCCTCGTCATCATACCGACGCCTATTTTGAGCGAATCCCTTTTATTAAACTTGCACAGACGCGCCATCAGCCCGCATCCAATGACTTTTGACAACAGTCCGACGAGTACGAACGCAATGGAAAAGACCAGAATGCCCATACTTATACTCTCTAAATTTGTTTTCAGTCCGATACTGGCAAAGAAAATCGGTCCGAATATAATATAGGAATTGGTATCCATTTTCTCTGCTATGTACTGGGAATCCCGAATCGAACAAAGAATGATTCCGGCCACATAAGCGCCTGTAATGTCTGCAATACCAAAATATTTCTCCGCAATATATGCCATGGCGAGGCAAAGCGCTAAGCCTGCAATGGGAATTCTCCTCGTATGCGGATATCTGGCATCCACCATCTGAAATATTTTATAAATGATAAACCCAACCACGATCGCAAACACAAAGAACCCGACCGTATTGAGCAGTACCACTGAGGGCTTCGATTCGGGATTCTTAAACCCGATCACAAAAGTCAGAACAATGATACCGATCACATCATCGATAATCGCCGCACTTAGAATCGTCGTACCGACCTTCCCTTTTATTTTGCCCATTTCTTTTAGCGACTCTACGGTAATACTTACCGAAGTAGCCGTCAGAATCGTACCGACAAATACCGCCTTATAAAAACCCTCCGACCCCCACGGTGAAACGCCATAAAATGCCATATAGAGCAATGCGCCGCAGATTAGCGGAATAAATACGCCCGAGCAGGCAATCAGAACGGCAATCGGACCCGTTTTCACCAAATCCTTCAAATCGGTTTCAAGTCCTGCAGAAAACATTAATAATATAACACCGATCTCCGCCATCTGCACAAGGAAATCCGACTGATTCACCCATCCTAAAATACTCGGTCCAATCAAAAGCCCTGCAATAATTTCTCCCACTACCTGAGGCGCTTTACATTTTCTGGCTATGATGCCGCACAATTTTGCAGAAATAATAATAATGGCCAAATCCCTGAATACTAAATATGACTCCATTTTTTTCCCTTCTTTCCTAATGTATGTAAATCACCCAAAATTCCATAGGTTATTCTATATCCCATTTTTTATTTTGTCAATAAAATACAACCATCCGTCACTCCTGCTTCCACTTTACTATTTTTTCCTTTACAATCCATCATTTCCCTCTTTACAAACATACGTTCGTATTTTATACTGTCTGTATACAAGGAGAAAGGAGTTACCATCAATGAAGCAGCGCACCTATCTGTGCATCGATTTAAAATCGTTCTATGCTTCCGTGGAATGCGTGGCGCGCGGACTCGACCCCATGACTGCCAAACTTGTAGTCGCCGACCCTGAGCGCACCGAGAAGACCATCTGCCTCGCCATCACACCAGCTATGAAGGCGCTCGGCATCAAAAACCGCTGCCGGGTTTTCGAGATTCCGAAACACGTCAAATATATCACCGCACCGCCGCGCATGCAGAAATATATTAATACTTCCGCGGACATCTACGCCGTTTATTTAAAATATATTGCCAAAGAGGATATCCATGTCTATTCCATCGACGAGGTTTTCATGGATGTCACCGATTATCTGGAATTGTACCGCTTGTCTGCCCGCAAACTAGGGCAGAGGATTATGGATGATGTCTATCAGACTACCGGTATCCGGGCAACCTGCGGCATCGGCACTAATCTGTATCTGGCCAAGATTGCCTTGGATATCACTGCCAAACATGCCTCTGATTTTATCGGGGAACTGGATGAAGAAAGTTACCGTCAAAGCTTATGGAACCACAAACCGCTCACGGATTTCTGGCGTATAGGCTCCGGTACTGCAAAAAGGCTGGAGCCATACGGCATACGTACGATGAAAGACATTGCCGAAGCCGATGAAGATTTCCTGTACCGGCTCTT
This sequence comes from Lachnospiraceae bacterium, assembly GCA_009774585.1. GTDB lineage: Bacteria > Bacillota > Clostridia > Lachnospirales > Lachnospiraceae > UBA3282. The sequence continues at coordinate 3,228 of VSOA01000181.1, read as the reverse complement.
CGGCATCGACGCCGAACTTCTCATAGACCACGCATGGGGACGCGAGCCCGTCACTATGGCTGACATCAAGTCTTACAAATCCCGTTCCAACTGTATCGGCAGCGGACAAGTGCTTGCCTGCGACTATTCTTTTGAGAAAGGATTGCTGGTTGTCAAAGAAATGATGGATCTGCTCTGTCTTGATCTGGTGGAACAGAATCTGGTTACGAAATCCGTCACCCTGCATGTCGGTTACTCCAACCGTCTGAATGTTCCGTCCGCCCACGGCACGACAACCTTGGACATTGAAACGAGTTCCGACACACTGCTCATTCCTGCCGTAACGAAGCTCTACGAACGGATTGTCAGTCCCGGCTGCGGTATCCACCGCATCAACATAACCTGCAATAACGTGACACCCGAAACATATCATCAATATCATTTTCTGATAGACGGAGAAGAACTGGAACGCAGCCGCAAGATGCAGCGCGCCGTTCTGGATATCAAACACAAATTCGGCAAAGACGCCATCCTGAAAGGGATGAATTACGAAGAGGGCGCTACCACAAGAGAGCGCAACCATCAGATTGGAGGACACAAAAGTGGCGAGTAAACCAAGACATAAAATGCCGATAGAAGAAAGAGCCAAACAGTTTATGCCCTTCGCCGCGCTGAAGGGCTTACCGGAGGCGCTTGCCGCCAAAGAGAAAATAATTACTGCTCCTGAGAGCGAGTCTCTAAATCCAGAAGATACCGCTTCGCCTCTATCCCACAAGCAAAACCGCTGATATCTCCGTTTTTATGAATTACTCTGTGGCAGGGAACGATAATCAGAAGCGGATTACGGTTATTCGCCTGTCCTATTGCGCGCTGCGCTTTCGGATTACCTACCTGCACGGCAATATCTTCATAACTTCTCGTTTCACCATAGGGAATCTTGCGCAGTTCTTCCCATACGCGCCGCTGAAAAAACGTCCCCTCATAGTAAAACGGCAGGTCAAACTGCCTTCTTTTGCCCTCAAAGTATTCATCCAATTGGCGGCATGCCTCACGAAGCAGCGCGGAGGGCTTCTTATTCCGATTGGCGGGTTCTTTCTGCTGTAAATTAAGTTTCGTAATCTTTCCGTCCCTCTCTTCTATGCACAGTACGCCGAACGGGCTTTCATACAAACAACTATCTGTCATTTTCCGGTCTGCCTTTCTCCTTATGCTTCCGTTTATTTTCATACATCTTCTCATCCGCATCTTTCAACAGGTTCAGATAATCGTTCCTCCCACTGATCAGACTGTACCCAAATGAAAATCTGAGTCGGACACGAACGCCCTCTCCAAGGGATGTTTCACTATTCTCCTGCATACTTTCCAGCTTGTATAATGTATGAAGCAATTCTTCTTCCTCTTCAAAACGATAAAGAAGTAATACAAATTCGTCGCCGCCCCATCTGGCCGCCACGGACCTCTCGGTATCTAATCCGGAAATCAGTTCGGAAATCTTCTTTAAATAAGCATCTCCTATTTCATGCCCATAGGTGTCGTTGATAACTTTCAGGTTGTCGGCGTCTATCATAACAAGCGCGCCGTTGGCAAATTCTTCCGTTCCTTCAAAAAATTCATCCAGTTTTGCCTCCATACCGCGTCTGTTGTACAACCCTGTCAACAAATCAAAGTCTCTTTCGTCTTCTATTTTTTTGCGTTTGTTTACTTCGTCCGTGACATCGATCACTACGCCAAACACTCCGTTATTATCATCTATCTCTTCAATTTTTACATAGTGTTCGCCTAAACCGAATACCCCTGTTTCATCCAAAACAGGATTCTTACGCAGCTCGTCAATAAATTCTTTAAACGCCTTATAGTCCGCTGACAAACGTTCTGTCTCTTCTTCGTGCAACTGCAAAATCTGTGGTATATATTGGGTAAATCGGACTCTTTTCATATTTTCATTGTACTCGTACACCCCAATGTACATATTGGTCTTACTGAGCACATAAGACATCTTCTTGGTATGTCCCAAAAGACTGTTCTTCATGCTATTGATATAACTGCTCAGTTCTGCGAACTCCATACTGCTTTGAATATCGATCAGTTCATCCAAATCCCCCTGCGCAATTCGATGCAGCTTCTCATTCACATTGTAGATACCGTCCACTACATACTTATTCATATATCTTATAACAGCCTGCGCAAGAATCGATGCGATCACAATCAGGCATATTGCAAGAGTGACCGTTGTCCACAACACTCTTCTATATAATTCCTTACTCGGAATAACCCTGCCGATATAACCTCCACCAACTTTTTCAAATACACAGAATGAATCTCTGCCGTTTATGACCGCATGAAATCCTTTATCAAAACTCGCAAAGTATTCTTGTTTCAGTCCCAATTCCGTCAGATTTTTTCCTAAACAATCCAATTCCGTGGAACCGATGATCCGGCCGCGCTCTATGTCGATTGCATAGTACTCTGCATCCGGATTCACACGAAACAGCGAAAACAGATAAGACAACTCGTTTTTCTGTGTCGCCTTCATGACATTGACCGGCTCCATACCCACCTGCACAATGAATTCCTTGTTGCTGCTCCATAACGCCGAGTACTGCATCATTTTAGCCTCCGCAGTATTCGGCGTGATTTCCTGCACAAGCTTCAACGACTTATCTTCCAGCATTGGTTTGAAAAACATCATCTGTTCGCCCGAATCAAATGTATAGTCATAGTATTCCGGATGCGTTCCGGCATAAATACGCCCGGTATCATCAAAAATATGAATTTCATCAACTTCCATAACTTCTGCAATGCGCTTCAGCTCTTCAATATTATCAAGCACAGTCGGATTTTTCTGAATGATATAAGCTATTGCCTCCGCATTGTGCAGGCAGGTCTCGCTGTACTCTTTACGAACTTCCTCAAGTTCCTCCTGATTCTGTTCCAAAAGCTGTTTAATCTGCTGAAAAGTTCTTACGGCATCTTCATAAGCCTGTCTGTGTTCATTTGTTATCTGAATATATGCGATAATAATCAATATAATCGCTACCAGCATACAAGTAATCAATCTCATGTACCGGCTAATCATTTTTTTAAGCGGACGCATCGGTATCTCCTTTTCAACGCAAAGTCAAAATTATGGTCAGTATACCATACCCATTACACTTTTACAACCATGCCTAAATTCTTGAGTTTCCGTAGTTTTATCCACAAGGTTCTAATCTCATGAATATCATAATGGACAACTTTCAAAAAATGCCA
>VSOA01000018.1 GCA_009774585.1 Lachnospiraceae bacterium | reverse complement strand
GTGTGGAGGGGCGTGCTGGGAGAGGACTACGCCAAGTACGGTGTGAGTCTCAAGTTTATCGCCGCCGCATTCCGGAAAATACCGGCGCTCATTGCTGCGATACCGACGGCATGGAAGCGGTACTGCTTTGAAAGACCGGTTAAGAAGGAAAGTAGGCGCCTGAGAAACTACTATCAAACGCTTACTACAATGCCGGCAGAGGGAGAAAAGTACATTTATTTTCCATTGCAGTACCAGCCGGAGGCAACGTCCAATCCGATGGGCGGCGGCATGTATGCGGATCAGATTATTCCGCTTCAGATATTAAGCAGGGCGCTGCCGGAGGATGTGAAAATCTATGTGAAGCTTCATCCGGAACAGCTTTCGCTTCTTAGGACGGAAGGGTACTACAAGGAAATTGCTTCGATTCCCAAGGTGCGGATGATACCAATCGAATACAGCACCTATGAATTGATTAAGAATGCGCTGGCGGTTTCCTGCCTGACTGGTACGGCACTGTGGGAATGCCACTTCTTCGGGGCTCCTGCTATTGCGTTCGGGTATTCTGTCAAAAATATGGCGCCTTTCACCTTTCCGGTGAGGACGGTAGAGGACTGTAGACAGGCGGTGGAAGAGATTATAAAGAAGCCGCGCAGGGAAATTGCCAAAGAAGTGAAGATTTATGCGAAGGCGCTGCATAATATTTCGTTTGATATTGCGGATCTTGCGGAGGTATTGCCTGAGTTGATAGAGAAGTTTGTAGGCGAGACATACGAGAGTGATCGCATAGTTTAAAATTGGGCTTAATGTTTTCATAAGGCATGTATTGACAAACATGTCATTTTCAAATCAACACATTATATGACAGCAGAGAGGATATGCGCATGTGCGGAATAGCCGTATGTTTAAAAAATAAAGGAGAAGTAGACCGTAGCAGGTTTGAGAAGATGGTTGATATCATCGCCCATCGCGGGCCGGACGACAGGGGAACATTCTATGAGAATAACCTTGCGCTCGGACACAGAAGGCTTTCCATTATCGACTTGTCGGCGGACGGACATCAGCCCTTCTTATATCAGGATAAATATGTGCTCCTTTTTAACGGTGAAATCTATAATTATATCGAATTAAGAGCGCAATTAGAAAAGAAAGGTTATCAGTTTCAGACCAAGACGGATACGGAAGTTCTGATTGCCGCCTATGACTGCTTTGGAGAAAATTGCGTGCAGTATTTTAACGGTATGTGGTCCTTTGTTATTTATGACAAGATAAAGCGTGTTCTTTTCTGTTCCAGAGACCGGTTCGGTGTGAAGCCGTTCTACTATACGAAGCAGGAGGGCATGTTTCTGGCGGCTTCGGAGATTAAACAGTTCTTTGAGATGCTTGAGAAGAATCCGAAGGCGAACACCGACACGCTGCTGCAGTTTATTATCAGAGGCAACCTCGATTATTCTGAGCAGACGATGTTCAAGGATATTTTCCAGCTTCCGGGCGGTCATAATCTGATTTATGACATGCAGCGGAAGAAGTATGAGATTCGCAGATATTTTGACATCAGGAAGGTGCCGGAGAAAGAACAGACATATCAGGAAGCGTGTAAAGAGTTTTACCGGAAATTCCATGAATCCGTGAAACTCAGACTGCGGGCGGATGTGCCGACAGGGTATTGTCTGTCGGGCGGGTTGGACAGCTCCGCAATTGTGTGTATGGCGGATAAAATCGTTAAGGATAGTAAAAGTACGATGGAGCAGCACACCATCTCTTCCTGCTTTGATGATAAAAGATACGACGAGCAGGAATATATCGACGAGGTAGTGAAGGCGACCAGCGTGCATTCGCATAAGACGTTTCCGCAGGAGACGAATCTGTTTGAAGATTTGGACGATCTCTTATGGCATATGGACGAGCCTTTTGCGTCTACGTCAATGTACGCTCAGTGGAATGTGTTCAAGGCGGCCAAAGAGTGCGGTATGACGGTGATGCTTGACGGTCAGGGCAGCGACGAACAGTTGGCAGGATACACACATTTCTATATTGTGATGGTGGCCGACCGTATCAGGAGAGGTCAGTTTAAGAAGCTGTTAAAGGAATGGAAAATTTATAAGCGTAACCGGGCTTCGACGGAGACGTATATATCCTCTTACGAGATTCTCCTGCCGGCACTTGCGGCGCTGTTTATACCGGATAAAATGAAATACCATTTTCAAATGTTGTTCTATTACCTATTCCCGAATAAACAGCCGTTTTCGACGAAACAGCTCAGACAGGTTTTGAAGAATGAGATTATCTATCCGATACGCAGACCGAGACTGTATATTGCAGAATTTCTTCGCAACAGCATGTCGTCTCTGATGCACTATGAAGACAGAAATTCTATGGCGCATTCCATTGAGTCGAGAGTACCGTTCTTAGACTGTAATCTGACGGAGGCAGTCTATGCGATGCCTTTTGATTATAAGCTGCGTGGCGGCGTGACTAAGTCGGTCTTAAGGGACGGTCTAAAGAGCGTCCTGCCGGACAAAATCAGGAAGCGTTACAGCAAACTTGGTTTTGTGACGCCGGAAGACCAGTGGATTAATAATAATTTTGAGAAATACAGAGCGGAACTGCAAGACGCGGTCGATACGCTTTCGGCAATTTTGGAGCCGGATACGATCATGAAATGGTTTGACGCGAACGAGGGTCAGGTACGCAGGTCGAATTTCACGCCGTGGCGGATTATCTGTGCGGGACACTGGGTAAAATTATTTCATGTGGAATTAACGTAACGGCAGGAAGATACGGTGAGGAGTGTCCGAAGAAGACATTTCCTCTAAGCAGGGCAGAAAGACTATACGGATATTGGGACAGGCGGATGAATGAAAATGAAGAAAATCAGTATTATGATACCATGCTATAATGAAGTGGAAAACGTGGAGCCGATGAGCTTTGCAGTCGTTAATGTGATGGAAGAGGCGCTCCCAAGATATGACTATGAACTTGTTTTCATTGACAATTGTTCCACGGACGGCACCAGAGAGAAGTTAGAGCAGATTTGCGCCAAAAATAAGAAAATTAAGGCTATCTTTAACGTGACGAATTTCGGGCAGTTCAATTCTCCGTTTCATGGCATGTGCCAGACGACGGGTGACTGTACCATATCCATGTGCTGTGATTTTCAGGACCCGGTGGAACTGATTCCCAGATTCGTGGAAGAGTGGGAGAAGGGACATAAGATTGTCAGCGGCATCAAGACGAGCAGTAAGGAGAACCCGATTATTTACTTCCTGCGCAGTATGTACTATAAACTCATCAGAAATATGTCGGACACGAAGATGATCGAGCACTTTACCGGGTTTGGTCTGTATGATAAGACATTTATCAATCTCCTGAGAGAACTGGACGATCCGATTCCTTTCCTGCGCGGTATCGTGGCAGAGTACGGGCATGGGTTTAACCGCATTGAGATTGAATATGAGCAGGCGAAGAGAAGGGCGGGTAAGACGCATAATAATTTCTACAGTCTGTATGACGCGGCGATGTTAAGCATCACTTCTTATACGAAGGTAGGGCTTCGTCTGGCGACGCTGCTGGGATTTCTGTCATCGGGAATCAGTCTGGTGATTGCGTTAATTTACTTAGTCATGAAATTAGTCAACTGGAATGACTTCCAAGCAGGAAATACGCCGCTGATCATAGGCGTCTATGTGATTGGTTCGATACAGCTTTTCTTTATCGGACTGCTGGGAGAATATATTCTGAACATCAATACGCGCGTTATCCACAGACCTCTCGTGGTGGAGGAGAAGCGGATTAATTTTGACAGAGATGAAACCATTTCTGTAAAAGAAGAAAGTAGTTCCATAGATGAAGAGGGAAACGAATCCCGGCAGGAGTAGAGGAAGATGAGCGAGATTAGTGTAATCATTCCTGTTTATAATACGAAGCCTTATCTGTCCAGATGCATTGACAGTGTTTTGAAGCAGACTTATGAAGACTGGGAACTGCTTCTGGTAGACGATGGGTCTACTGACGGAAGCGGTCAGATTTGTGACGAATATGCGCAGTCCGATTCGCGTATCAAAGCATTCCATAACCGGAATCAGGGACCGGCGGCATCACGGAATTATGGTATTCGGGAAGCGGCAGGCAATTTCGTTATGTTTGTGGATTCGGACGACTGGCTGGATGAAGAGATGCTGCGAACCATGTACGGGCATATGCAGGAGACGGGGGCAGGAATCGTCTGCTGTATTTTCAAAGATATTGACGGGCATGGAAAGATTTCGCATCCGCAGTTATTTCATGAAGAGTGTATCGACTGCCATACGGCGGAAGAATGTATGTATCAGATGCACCATACGAGGCATCTGACCGGATCTCCGTGTACCAAACTGTTTCGCAGGGAATTGTTTGAAGGCATTGATTTTTGCAGCAATGTGACGATCGGAGAGGATTATGCGATGATTGTGCAGCTTGCAGAGAAAGCCGGGCGCGTGAGGATCCTGCCGCTTGAATTGTACTTCCGCTACGTGAGAAAGGGCAGTATTTCTCACGGAGGTTATACGAATCGGCATAAGCAGGCATTTGATCATTATATGCGGATTCGGAAGGAACTGATTCGGAAATATCCGGCGCTTACATCAGATATTACCGCTTTTCATACGGAATATGAGATGGCGGTGATTACCGCCATGTGCAGAAACGACCGCTATGATAAAGAGGTGCTTAATAAGCTTAGGAGAGATTTGCGCAAGAATATGAGAAATACATTGCGCCATCCGGTAGTGCCCTTGTATATGAAGGGCAGCGCTGTTCTGATTGCCTACGCGCAGCCGGTATTTATCTTCCTATTCCGGATTCTGTATCATATGACGGGAAGATAGCAGTATGGAAACGTTTGGCTGTGAAAGACGGCATAGAAATGCCGGATAAGTTTGAGATGAGCAGAATGCAGGAAATAAAGATTTCAGTGGTTACCGTGTGCCTAAATACGGCGAATACAATTAAAGAGACAGTAAATTCGGTGCTGGAACAGTCTTACGGCAATCTGGAGTACGTGATTGTTGACGGGATGTCCACGGACGGTACGCTTGAGATTATCCGGGAGTATGAAAGAAGCTTCGGAGTAAAAGTGATATCTGACAAGGACAGCGGACTCTATAACGCTATGAACAAGGGAATCGACTTATGTTCCGGCGACTATATTCTTTTCCTGAACAGCGGTGATATCTTAGCAGATAAACATGTTGTGGAGAATGCGGCCGCACAGATATGCGGCCGCGTGGCAGATCAGGCAGACGAAGGCAGTGTGCTGCCGGATCTTGTCTACGGAAACGTGATTAAAATATATGAGGATAAAACTGTCACGGAGAAATACCCGGGGAAATATACGGTATTTAAACTGTTGATGATGGGGCGGATGCCGTGTCATCAGGGAATTTTTACGAAGACGTCTGTTATGAAGAAATTTCGCTTTGACGAATCTTACCGGATTTGCGCGGACTTCGATTTCCTGCTGCGTTGTGTTCATGACCGTATCGGAATGCGGTATATTGACGTGAATGTCAGTACCGTGGATTGTGTGGCAGGAATCAGTTCGCAGAAGGTAAATCTGGATAAGATGCGCGCGGAGGATGACAGGAGTATTAGGGAGAACTATCCGGTATTGTATTGGTTGATGTGGATTCCGAAGAAGATTGTAAGGATGAAAAGTATGGCATCAATTCTGGTTGATATAGTGTCAGTGGTGGATTTGCTGCTTATTAGAATGCGGAACCGAACATCCGGTACACAAAATAAAGACATAGTTCTGGTGCGTCTCGATGCGATCGGTGATTTTGTGATGTGGCTGGATGCGGCGAAAGAGTTCAGGCGAAGCACGGATGGCAGAGTAATATTGATTTGTAATCAGGTTTGTAGTGAGATTGCGAGCAATACAGGTTACTTTGATGAGATAATCGGCGTAAACTATGGGAAACTTAGACATACATCCCAAGTGAAATATCGTTGGTCAGTACATCATTTGCTTAAGAAAATAAAGGCGAATCAGGCAGTACAATGCACGTATTCCAAGGAAATCTTCTCTGATATGGTCATGTCTGCCGTGGCGGCTAATGAGAAGATAACAATAGATTCTCCGGAGACGATATCGTCCCGGTGGACGTATCGTTTGGCAGGACCGATTTATCAGAAGGTGATTGTAACGCCGAAAGCGCATGTGATGGAAATTCATAGGAATATTCTTTTTGCCGGGCAGGTATTAAATAGAGAGATACGGTCGGGGGTACCCTTAATCAAAGAGGTGAAGACGGCACAGAGCAAAGTTCCGGCAAAGAAATATTTTATTTTGTTTCCGGGAGCCAGCGAACCGGAAAGAATGTGGCAGATAGACCGCTTCGTGGAACTTGCCATGAGGCTTCATGAGAGTGGAGAATATAGGGAACTGAGCTGTTGTCTGTGCGGCGGCAAAGAAGAGGCGCATCTGGGAAATGTATTTATAGATCAATACCCTCTGAAGGAGAAAGTCATTAATAGGATGGGGCAGACTTCTCTTCCGGAACTGATCGAGATTATACGTGGTGCGGAATTTATGGTCACAAATGACACCAGTGCGGTACATTTTGCGGCAGCGGTAAATACACAGGCATTCTGTATATGGGGACCGTGGGAGTACGGCAGATTCCTGCCGTATGAAGTGGAGCTGACAGAGGGAAGAAATCTGCCGATTGTATGCTATCACGATATGAAATGCAGAAACTGCCTGCTGGATGGCGTAGATAAGACAGCGGAGTGCAGACAGTACATCAAAGAACATGGGGTTCGTAAATGTCTGGATACGGTTACCGTAGATGATGTGATGGAGAGGATAGAAAGTGGACATTAATATGCAGGAAATCATAAAGCAGAATATGGAAGAGCAGATACAACTGCTTAAGCAGACCATGAAGACGGATTATGCGGACAAAACAGCGGAGGCGGCGCAATGTATTCTGCAGGCAATCAGTACCGGGCATAAAGTGTTGATTGCCGGTAACGGCGGATCGGCAGCCGATGCACAGCATATGGCGGCGGAGTTAGTGGTGCGCTTTGAGAAGGACAGGGAAGGATATCCGGCAATGGCGCTGACAACGGACAGTTCAATCTTGTCAGCGGGTGGCAATGACTATGGTTTTGAGGCGGTTTATGAGAGACAGGTTCAAGCGCTGGGGGCAGAAGGCGACGTCTTTATTGCAATTTCTACAAGCGGTAATTCAGAGAATATAGTTCGCGCCGTGCATATGGCTGGGAATAAGAAGATGAAAGTAATCGGTATGACGGGACAGACCGGCGGCAGGATGAAGGAACTTTGCGATATTGTATTGTGTGTGCCTCATGACAGGACGGCTCGTATTCAGGAGATACATGAACATACGATACATACATTGTGTCAGTTGGTGGAGCAAAAAATGTAAAAGCGGCGAAAGATGTATAAGCCGCACAAAATGAGACGATTTACTTGTTACAGACGGGAGCAGAGGATGGACAGCAGACAATTATACAAGATGAAAGAAGTCAGAATATTAGTATATGGTGATTTTATGGTGGATAAGTATATCCACGGCGAGGTCAACAGAATTTCCCCCGAGGCGCCTGTTCCGGTTCTGCATGTTACGGGTAAGGAAAGAAAATTTGGGGGAGCAGGCAATGTGGTATCTAATCTGCTTGCGCTCGGTGTAAAGGTGCGCGTGGCAGGGTTTACCGGAAACGATGAGGAAGGTTTATGGCTGACGGATACCTTTTCAAAAATGGGTGCCGATACGACATATTTTGAGAATGTCGACAGTTTGCAGACCGTGATTAAAACGCGCATTACTTCCAGAAACCAACAGTTTATCCGTTTGGATGAGGAAAAGGCTGAGAATATTGAGAAGGCGATGGAAGAACGGATACTGAACAGGGTAGAGAGTATGCTGCAAGGCACCGATGCCGTGATCTTGTCCGATTACGGGAAGGGGAACGTTACACCCGACGTTGCACAGGGAATCATCAATATGTGCCTGCAACAGAATATACCTGTGGTGGTGGATCCGAAGGGCGATAATTATGCCAAGTACAGAGGCGCAACAGTCTGTAAACCGAATGAGAAGGAATTGGCCGTTGCTACGGGTATGAACCTGCTTACCGATGAAGATGTGGAGAATGCCGGTCTGACATTGAAAAAGAGGGATGGAATCGAGAACCTCATTATATCAAGATCAGAGAAAGGCATCATGTTTTTGAATGCGAACAATGCGAGGAGAGATTTTCCGACCAAAGCGCAGGAAGTAATCGACGTGACAGGCGCAGGAGATACTGTGGTGTCCATGATTGCGGCAATGATGGCAATAGGTGCAGATCTGGAAGATAGTTGTAAGCTTGCCAATACGGCAGCGGCGATTGTATGTTCCAAGTTTGGAGCCGCCAGTGTGTCCGTGCAAGAGCTGGCTGAAGCGATGGAAGACGGTGAAAAAGATAAATTGCTCACTCTCAAAGAGATACAGCAGAAGCTTCAGGAAGCAAGGAAACAAGGAAAAACAATCGTATTTACTAACGGCTGCTTTGATTTGCTGCATGCAGGACACTTGTCTTCTTTCAGACAGGCGAGGCGGTATGGCGACGTTCTGGTTGCGGCGGTTAACAGTGATGCATCGGTCAAGAGAATCAAAGGAGAAAGCAGACCGGTTATTGGCGAAGAGAATCGTATGCGTATGGTCAGTGCGTTGAAGTATGTGGATTATGTTGTGCTGATGGAGGACGACGATCCGGGCAGACTGATTTCCATTCTCAAACCGGATGTGGTGGTAAAGGGAAGGGACTGGGAAGGAAAATATATGCCTGAACGGGAGACAATAGAGTCATACGGCGGAAAAATGCAGTTTATCGACTTGGAACAGGGATTGTCTACAACGGAAATTATCGGGAAAGTGATAGAATGCTATATAAAATAACTGTTGGGAGGCGCATTATTATGCAAAATGGGATTGCATTTCATAAAGTGACGGGATTATTAATGAAAGCATATCATCACATTATCAAATGGAAATGGTTGAACAGTAATTTCCTGCTTGTGGAGAAATGTAGAAATCTGTTGGTGTATCTGGTATGCAATTCGAGAGAATTACATGCCTCTTTTGGTAATCTGAACCCGGACAAAGTTTTTTATGTTATTCGAGACCCACATAGAATGGCAGGATTGTTTGCGGTGCACGCTTTGGTAGTGGGGCATATCAGAACTGCTATTGAAAGAGGAATGATTCCTATAGTGGATATGCAGCATTATCCTAATTATTATTATAATGATAAGGAAACAATCGGTCGGATTAATTGGTGGGAATATTGTTTTTTGCAGCCCTTTCCATATACACTCGAGGAGGTATATCATAGTCGTAATGTTGTATTGTGTCATGGTATGTATGACGGGCAGTTATCCGAAATATTGGATGCTGATAAAATTCTGCAAAGTCATTCGCTTGTTTCAAAGTATATCAAGTTATGCCCGGAAGCTGAGAAAATATGCGAAGAAGAATGGAGCAGAATACGAGGCGGCAGCAGGAGAATTCTGGGAGTTAAATGTCGTGGTACGGACTATGTGGGCTTAAAACTCTTTGGACATGCTATAATGCCTTCGATTCAGATGACAATTGAAAAGATAGAAGAAATGAAACGGATATGGGAAGAAGAAATCGGAGAATATAACGCGATTTTTGTGGCGACAGAAGATGAAAATATTTTGCAGGGGCTCAAGGAACACTTTAAAGAGGAATTGGTATTTAATGATTACAGTCGCTTTAAAAATACAGGAAGCACAGGATTGTTTGATGTGATCAATAAAGGTCATGGCGCGCAGTATAAGTATGAAAAAATGATGGATTATCTGGCGACCACCTACTGCCTTTCAAAGTGTGATGCATTGATCGCACCTATGGTTAATGGAACTTTAGGAGCGCTTAGAATGAAAGGCGGATACGAAAAGGTATATATTTTTCAGCTTGGCAATTATCAGTAAAAGGGGAATATATTTCGGAGACAAAACAATGAACTATGCACCGGTATTGATTATAACTTTATGCCGCTTTGAGGAGTTGGCCAGATGTATAGAGTCACTGCGTAACAATCCCGATGCGGTATATACAGACTTATACATCGGCATAGACTTTCCGCTGAAGGATATGCACAGGGAAGGATATGGACGGATACTGGAATATCTGGAAAGAGGAGTGGAAGGCTTTGCGAATGTCTATCTGATCAAACAGACGGAAAACAAAGGGTGGTATGAAAACTTTGTGTCTGTAAGGCAGAGAGTTTATGAAAAGTATGATAGATTCATCTATTTAGAAGACGATATTGAGGTATCGTCCAATTTTCTAGCATATATGAACACAAATCTTGCGATTTATGAAAAGGATATGAGTGTACAGGCAGTTTGCGGCTATTCTTATCCTTTTAGATGGATGGAGGATAACAGTAACCTCGTAAAGGTTAACACATATTATACCGCATGGGGTTATGCCACATGGAGAGAGAAAGAAGAAGAAATGTATCGTGATATCACAATGCATAATTTTGACAGAATTATGCGTCGGCCGCTTCAGATGCACAGGCTTTATAGGGCGAGTTGTAACCAGTTCTGTAATTTTGTCAAAGGTATGCTGGAGTATATTCCGGTACTTGTGCAGCATGATGAGATTGTTAAACTGGACATGGCGTTCAGCGTTTATATCTTTATGAATCGTAAATATGTTATTTTCCCGAAAATGTCCAAGACAAGGAATATCGGCTACAACGGAACGGGGATGAATTGTGAGAAGATACAGATAGATTCAAACAAGCCGGTTTCGTCCAGAAATTATGATTATGCGGCGCAGCCGATTGATGAATGCAAGGGGTTTGAAGCGGTAGGGGCGCAAAACCTGCCTTTCTATGAAGAAAATAACCGGAGGTTAAATAAATTCTATCCGGTTGCTATAAGAGAGCGTCTGAGGACTATAACGGCATATATTGCGTATCTGATACTCGGAAGAAAAAGAGCGAAGCGTCTTCTGCAATTTGGCCAGAAAGCATAAGAGGAGAAAAATGGATAAGAAGATTACGATCAGATGTGAAGGTTTCCCCGGTTTAAGTTTAGTGTCCGCCACAGACGCCAATCTGGAGAATCTGAGAATTTGGAAGAACAACCACCGGACAAGCTTCTTCTATCAAGAGACGATTCAACCGGAGCAACAGAAGAGATGGTTTCAAGGATATCTGGACCGGGCGGACGATTACATGTTTATGGTGGAGGAAGACGGTCATCCAATCGGATGTATGGCATTCCGCACAGAAGATGGGGACGCCATCGACTTATATAATATTATCAGAGGGGAAGACGGCGTACGAGGGGTATCTATGAAAGATGCCATGCATGTGATGCTGTCTTATATTACAGAAAAGTTCCCCGGGCGAAAGATTAAATGTGATGTGTTAAAAGACAATCCGGCAGTTCGGTGGTATCAGAAATGCGGGTTTGCTATTTTAGAGGAAAAAGAGTATTATATTATGGGAATCAGTAACGATGATATTCCTGTGGTTCAGATTGACGTCGAGGAGGAATAAATTATGATTAATGTTTTTGGATCTAAAGTCGGACAAGAAGAAATAGAACAGATTGCGGACAGCATTAATAACAAATGGATGGGAATGGGTCCAAAGACCAAAGCTTTTGAAGCACAAATGGCAAAAAGACTTCATAAAGATAAATTTGTGCTGGTGGACAGCGGCTCCAACGGACTTTATATGGCGCTTACTTTGCTGGAACTTCCGAAGGGGAGCGAGGTTATCGTACCGTCTTTCACATGGGTATCCTGCGCGCAGGTAATCATGCTGGCGGGCTGTGTTCCGGTGTTCTGCGATGTGGATTTAGAGTCACAGAACGTTACGGCAGAGACGATTAAACCGCATATTACGAAGAATACGAGTGCGATTATGATTGTCCATTATGCAGGACTGCCGGTAGATTTAGATCCGATTATAGAACTTGGCTACCCGGTGATTGAAGATGCCTGCCATGCGGTTGATTCTCTGTACAAAGGAAAGCCGTGCGGAACCATCGGCGATGCGGGTGTATATAGCTTTGATGCAGTCAAGAATCTCTCTATCGGCGAGGGCGGCGGTGTTGTGACCAAAGACCCTAAGAAAATTGAGCGTGCGGATATCTTGCGTTATTGTGGTATCGGCAAATCCGGTTTCGAGGCGTCCACACATGGTAAGGACCGTTGGTGGGAATACAATATTGTGGAGCCTTTTATCAAGATGAATCCTTCTGATATAGCGGCGGGAATAGGACTCGCGCAAATCGGAAAGCTGGATGATTTGCAGGCGTACCGCAAGAAGATATGGGATATTTATCAGGAAGCTTTCCGTCCGGTGGATTGGATAGAGACGCCGCTTGATGCAGATGAGGCGCAGGGAGACAAGCATTCGTATTTTACTTACTTTATTCGTGTTCCTAAGCGTGACGAGATGGCTAAGAAGCTGTTTGACGAAGGAATCTATACGACGCTCCGCTATCATCCGCTGCATTTGAATCCGCTGTATAAGAGTACGGCAAAACTTCCTAACAGCGAGATTCTTAACGAGACCGGATTGAATATTCCGCTGCACCCGAGTCTGTCTATGGATGATGTGGATCAGATTATTGACAGGGTGAAAGCGTTTGGAAACTCATTATAAGATGATAAGAGGGAAACGATGCAGATGACTGATACCAGCATGGGCAATGACGGAAGAAGAAAACTGAATATCCTGATTATGCCGAGCTGGTATTTCAGTTATAGGCGCGATAATGTAACCACCGGTATTTTTCATTATGAGCAGGCGGTTGATCTCCAGAATTACTGTAATGTGGCAGTTTATTATCCTTTTGATCGGACGCTCGAAGAAGATATGGTGAGGCATGAAGACAGAGGCGTGCTCACCTATCGCAGTCAGTTTCATCCCAAGGAGCGGATCGGGAACCGCATTCGCATTTTCCGATCATTCCGTAAAATCAGGGAAGAATTCCAACCGGATATTATTTTTGCGCATGTAGCCGTTGAAGCAGGAAAATATGCAGCTTTCTTAAGTGATTTTTATCATATTCCGCTTGTCCTTATGGAACATTCTTCCACGGAAGTGTCTTTGGCAGGCAAGGTGGGGTATTATATTTCCAAATACGTGTATGGACACTGTGACTATATTGCATGCTGTTCGGAGAACCTAAAGAATAATTTGCAACAGTTTTTCCCAAAACTGAAGTTTCATGTTGTATATAATGGCATCCAGCCGGCGGATATTGTATCCGGCAGCGGCAAGAATTACCGTGTGGAAGGCGTTACCAATATTGTGATCGTAGGACTTTTCTACAGTATTGATATCAAAGGATATCAGTATCTTCTTCCGGCTATGCGGCAGATTCTGGACAAGGGCTGTCAGGCTGTACTGCATATTGTCGGTGAAGGGGAATATAGAGAGCATTATATGCAGATGGCGAAAGAACTTGGAATTGATAAAGAGTGCATCTTCTACGGTGACTGCCCGAGAGATAAGGTATATGAGATCGTCGGTCAGATGGATTTCTTTGTATCTTCGAGTATTCTGGAATGCTCCGGTGTGTCCGTGCAGGAGGCGATGCTGCTTGGTAAGCCTGTGCTAGTCACGAAATCGGGAGGAGCTAATTCGCTTGTGACAAGAGATACGGCTATTGTTGTGGACAAAGGGAGTACGCAGGCTCTTGCCGAGGGAATGGAAGAGATGATTCGCAGGTATGGCGAATTCGATACTGAGAAAATTAAAGAATATGCGGAGAATAAGTTTGAGATCAGCCATATCAGCAGGCAGTATATGGAGATTTTCTATGATTTGGCATGTAAGGATTCTAAGTAGAAAGATGATGGTGAACAGATAGTATGCAGCCTAAAGTAAGCGTATTGCTGCCGGTATATAATGGAGAAAAGTTTCTGGGGGAAGCGATTGACAGTATTCTGAATCAGACGTTCCGCGATTTTGAGTTATTAGTTCTGCTTGAGTATGGGAGTAATGCGGCGAGCAGGGATATTATAGAGAATAAGAAGGCGGATGAAAGAGTCCGTGTGATTGAGAATAAAGAAACGAAACTTGGATTGGCGGAATCGTTG
Source organism: Lachnospiraceae bacterium (assembly GCA_009774585.1). Taxonomy (GTDB): domain Bacteria; phylum Bacillota; class Clostridia; order Lachnospirales; family Lachnospiraceae; genus UBA3282. The sequence goes on along the minus strand of VSOA01000018.1, from coordinate 9,485 downwards.
AATCTCGGCATGAAAGCAGCCAAGGGTCAATACATTGCCAGAATGGACGCGGACGATATCAGCCTGCCTAAACGTTTTGAGAAGCAGGTGAAATATTTGGATAGTCATCCTGATATCGTGATGTGCGGTACGGCTATGAGGGGGCTGTATGATGACGGGCATACGGATGACAGAGGATATTTTACCGATGCCGGCAGTATACGGTTCGAGTGTATGCTGGGTAACCCGTTCGGACATCCTACCGTGATGTGGCGCAGAGAAGCTTTTCTGCAGGAGAACCTATTCTATCGAAACACGCCGTACAGTGAAGACTTTGAACTGTGGAAACGTGTCGTAGAGCGTTTTCCCTGCGCGAACCTGAAAGAATGTCTTCTTATATACAGACTGCACGGTGAAAGCGCAAGCGCAGTCTACGGCGATACGCTGGGCAGTGTCAATGACGCCTTGAATAAAGAATATCTGGCGAAGTATCATATAGACTATGATGTAACAGGAGCGTTTTTCAGAGGAGGACTGACGGAAGAGGAAATCGTGCATAGGGAAGACATTGTATGCAGGATTTGTGGCATATGGGACCATCCGAGAGATTCCTATCGGGCGTTAGAACAAAGAATGCGGCTGTTCTATACGGCAAATCATGTTTATAGTTTTAAGAGATATTGGAAGCGTTTCGGATTTGTATATCGTAATGCATGGTACGACAGAATAAGAATCTGGCTTAGTGTTAATATGCATAAGGCAGTCGGAAAACTCAGAGGAGATTGATAGGAAGGAATAGGTAGATGCTTAAGGATTTTGGAACATTGATCCGGATGTGGAATCAACTCCGTTATATTATGACGGAGAAACAGAAGAGGCAGTCTGCCGCCATTTTTATATTGATCATTGGCGGAGCCTTGTTTGAAACTTTGGGTGTTTCGGCGATTTTACCATTTATCCAGTCTATTATGGAACCAGAGGAATTGGTGAATAAGTGGTATATAGCCGTCATTGTAAGGACATTAAACTTGAAAGATACATACAGCATTGTTTATCTTTGCGGTGTATTTATTTCGTTAGTGTATGTGATTAAAAATGTATACTTGTTCGCATCCTCAAGGATACAGTCTAAATTTCGCTGGAGATTCCAGAAAAATCTATCTACCAAAATGCTGGCATCTTATATGAAAAGACCTTACGTATATTTTCTGGATATCAATAGTGCAGAAATTATACGAACATTATCGACAGACGTATTTGGTGTGTTAGAAATACTGCAAAATGGGTTCCGTTTTTTTTCGGAGTTTTTTACGGTGGTGCTGATTGGCATTTTTACCATTTCTGTTGATGCTGTTATGGCATTACAAATATTGCTGATTGCCGGACTATGTTTCTTCGGCATTACTTTTTTCTTCAAGAATCGCCTGAGTAAAATAGGCGCCAAGCAAAGAGATGCTAATGTAGAACGCACGAAGTGCGCTTATCAGGCAGTGAACGGTTATAAAGAAGTACAGGTTATGCAGCGGGCGGATTGTTTTGTGGAGGCATATGAGGAGGCATATGAAGGTCAGCGTAAATTAGAGGTATCTTTTGAGACAATCAGCGCGCTGCCGGAAAGACTAATTGAGACAGTTTGTATCATCGGGCTTATTCTGGTGGTGTGTCTGCGACTGGCGTCGGGAGTTGCGGTAGAAGAATTTGTACCGAAACTCAGCGTGTTTGCAGTTGCAGCATTTCGTATCCTTCCATCTGTTTCACGAATGACGGGTTATTTAAACAATGTAGTATATTATCGGCCTACGGCGGAAGCGGTATCGGATGAATTACATGCAGTGGAAGAATACCGGCAGATCATTGACAGACAGATTAATAAAGAAGTTGAAGAACAGTCTGATGTAGAATACTCATTTCGCGACAAGGTAGAAGTAAGGAATATCCGCTGGAAATATCCGCGTTCGGATAAATATGTTCTGCAGGATGTGTCAATTACGATTGAGAAAGGGGATTCAGTCGCTCTGATTGGCGCTTCGGGCGCAGGCAAAACGACCTTGGCGGATGTGATTCTGGGGCTGCTTCATCCGGAAGGGGGAGCCGTATCGGTAGACGGTATTGGGATTGAAACAATTCCACGGAAATGGAGCCGCCTGATTGGTTATGTGCCGCAGGTTGTTTTTCTGGTAGATGACACGATCAGGAACAATATAGCATTCGGACTTCGTCAGGAAGAAATCAATGACGAGATGGTCTGGAGCGCGTTAGAGCAGGCACAGTTAAAGGAGTTTGTGCAGGGGCTGCCAAATGAACTAAACACGATTGTGGGAGAGAGAGGCGTTAAGTTCTCAGGAGGGCAAAGACAGAGGATTGCCATTGCCAGAGCGCTCTACTATAATCCGGATATTCTTGTTCTTGATGAAGCAACCTCCGCGCTGGATAATGAGACGGAAAGTGCCGTTATGGAATCTATCGAGGCTCTGCAGGGGCATAAAACGCTTATTATTGTGGCACACAGACTGACGACAATCAGAAAGTGCAACAAAATATATGAAATTACCGACGGACATGCTATATTGAGAGAGAAGGAAGAGGTCTTGAAGGGAAAGTAAGAGATGATAATCGTTAATATACAAGGTCGTTTTGGAAATCAGATGTTTGGCTTTGCGCTATATCGACAGTTAGTCAAAATGGGAAAGGAAGTTTATGTCGATTTATCGCATAACCGTCTTGACGAACAGGCGAAAAAGGAGAGAGCGGTCTTTGCAATTGAGCCAAATATTGATTTGTTTGGTTTTGAATATCCGGTAATTGATGATGAAACTGCCGTGAAATATTTAAAAAACAGAGAGAACAGGAATTTATTGAAAAGATGGGAATATCGTATCTTCCCGCAAAAATGTAAATGCTATGAAGAAAAAGCCACTGCAGTCTTTGACAAGAATGTATTAAAGCTGGATGATGTGTATCTGAACGGATATTGGCAGTCAGAAAAATATTTTGCAGATGCATGTAAAGAAGTGCGGCAGATGTATCGTTTTCCTGATTTGTTTACAGACTATCAGAAGAGAATGATGGAGGAAATGGCAGGAAGACAATCGGTTTCCGTGCATATCAGAAGAGGTGATTATTTAAATCACCCGGAGATTTATGGGACGACAACGTTAGACTACTATAGAAGCGCGATGGCGTATATGCAGGAAAGAAGAGAAAACATTCACTTTTATATCTTTACGAATGATATTCCTTGGGCGGAGCAGAATTTTGAGGGGGATAATATTACGATTGTTGAAGACAGCGGTGATTTGATGATCGGCAACTTGGATATGGCGTTGATGGCTGAGTGCAAGGATAATATTATCGCCAATAGCAGCTTTAGCTGGTGGGGTGCATGGTTGAACCGGAATACGGAAAAGATAGTAATTGCACCGAAGGTATGGGAAATGAATCAATCCACTAAAGATATCTGGTGTGAAGATTGGATAAAGATGTAGGGAGGATATAGATTTGACAGGCAAAAAAATTATTGTAACAGGCGGAGCGGGATTTTTAGGAAAGCACATTGTAAGTCAGTTAGAAGCACAAGGAAACGAAGTGTTTGTGACGAGGAGTGCAGAGTACAACTTAGAGAGTAAAGAAGCGACTGACAGTATGTATGAGAAATGTCTTTCCGAGTGGGGGAAGATTGATATTGTCATTCATGCGGCAACGGATATCGGAGGAATCGGATACAGCAGTTCCCATTCCGCATCACAGTTTTATAGCAATACGTTAATCAACTTGAATACTGTGCATGGAGCGTATCAATATGGAGTCGGTAAGTTTGTGGGAATAGGTTCTGTATGTGAATATCCTGCGGTTACTCCGTGCCCTTTTAAGGAAGAAGAATTATGGAACGGCTATCCGGTGGTCAGTAACGATGCATACGGATTGACGAAAAGGATGCTGCTGGCGCAATGTGTGGCATATGAAAGGCAGTATGGATTTCATTTTGTTCATCTTCTGCCTGTAAACATGTATGGACCGGGAGATGATTTTGATTTGGCAAATTCGCACGTTATTCCTGCCCTAATCAGGAAAATAGCGTATGCCATCGATCATGACCAGAATACTGTGGAAGTATGGGGAACAGGCTATGAGAGCCGGGAATTTATTTATATTGAAGATGTTGCCGAGGCGGTAATTATGGCGGCTGATAAGTATGAATCCGGCGAACCTGTTAATATCGGAAGCGGTCAGGAAATTCAGATGCGGGAGCTTGCCGATATATTGAAAGAACTTATGAACTATAAAGGCGAATTTAAGTATCTGGATAACGGACTTGGCGGGCAGGTCAGAAGATTATTGGATGTAAGTAAAGCAGAGAAGGAATTCGGCTTTAAGGCAAAAACGGATTTCCGTGCCGGTTTGGACAAAACCATCAAGGCTTTCTATGCAAATCGTGAGAGAATCGAGAAATGTGGAAGGTAAAATAACAAAATATAGTAGAATGAGATTGAATGGCTCAATATATAGTGGTATTATTAGAAAAAGATGAAAAAAGCGGATAGTTTACTAGGTATTTATATAAGAGCAGAATTGGTAGTTGATTGTTATTTGTATTATGGGGAGAAGCTATCAAGAAGATAGGAACTGAAAGAAAAGATAACTGGGATGAAATTATGGACAAGATATTTGTGACGCGTTCTTCTATGCCTGAATTGGAAGAATATGTAGAAGAAATCAGAGATTTGTGGGAGACTCATTGGCTGACTAATATGGGAGTCAAACATGAGCAGTTTACAGAAGCACTCGAAGATTTTCTGGACGTTCCTAATATATCATTATTTTGCAACGGACATATGGGCTTGGAGATGACCATACAGGCGATGAATTTTCCAAAAGGCAGCGAAATCATTACGACTCCGTTTACGTTTGCCTCGACAACGCACGCCATAGTCAGAAATGATTTGAAGCCGGTATTCTGTGATATCAGAGAAGATAATTATACGATAGACGCGGAAAGAATAGAGGCTTTGATTACGGATAAGACGGTGGCGATTCTTCCGGTGCATGTGTACGGTAATATATGTGACGTAGACCAAATACAAAAAATTGCAGATACATATCAATTAAAAGTGATTTATGATGCCGCCCATGCATTTGGGGAAAAGTATCAAGGAAGAGGCGTCGGTAACTATGGCGACGCATCTTTGTTCAGCTTTCATGCAACCAAGGTATTTCACTCTATTGAAGGCGGTGGTGTAGTATACAGAGAAGAAGAAATGGGAGAAAGATTATACCAGCTAAGAAATTTCGGGATAACAGATGCCGAGAACGTGGATGCTGTCGGTGCGAACGGAAAGATGAATGAGTTTGCAGCGGCAATGGGTATTTGCAATCTACGTCATATAGATACGGAAATTGCCAGAAGAAAAAGAGTATATGAGCGGTATATTGAAAGATTGCGTGACGTAAAGGGAGTCAGGCTCTCTGCTCCGGATGAGAAGGTATTGCCTAATTATGCATATTTTCCGGTGCTTATCGAAGACGCATACGGAATAAAGAGAGACGGTGTACATTATATGCTGGAGAAGAATAATATCTTTGCCAGAAAATATTTCTATCCATGCGTTAATGAGTTTGGATGTTATAAGTCTTGGTTTGACACATCAGAGACACCGATAGCGAGGGAGATATCTTATCGGGTATTGACATTGCCGATTTATGCAGATCTGGCATTGGAGGATGTGGACAGAATTTGTGATATTTTAGAGCATGGAGCTTGTCGGGCACAATAATATTTGGAACAAATACAAGCGTAAAGTAAATCATATATAGAGAAAATGAGTGGAGAATATTGAAATACACTCCCTCCGATTTTTTTCGGGGGGGGGTGTTTTGTACGTTATGAAGGAGAAAAAATGAAGCTGCCATCAATCGGAATTACAAAAACAATATTAAAACTGAAAGATAAGAAAAGAAGAAAACAGGCATATCAGTATTTACAATATTATCTTGACGACCTATCTAAAGGGCTGCTCGAAGCAAGACTGTCATTATGTGAAAATAATAAGTTAAGCGTTCTCCTATCCGACTATATCAAACTGGGATATGATAATTGGGAGATACCGGAACTGGATTTATATGGTGATGACAGAATTTTCTACTTATTCGGTGAAGGGGATGGGTATGAATATTGTGAGTTGCTTTTGAAACACAGTAAATACAGCAAAAGATTTAGAGCGATAGGAACGGATATTGCTGTTTGGGAAGCGACGGATTCAGATGCGGTGCTGCTTCCGAGCTGTAATATGACGGAGTTAAAAGAAAAATATTCGGACAGGCTCGTGCATGTAAATATTCATGGAGTGGTACCGATCGGGGAGTGCGGCAGACAATATTTTGATACATTTTTGCCCAAAAAGGACGAGGTGTTTGTCAATGCCGGAGCTTTTCAGGGTGAGACAGATCTTGACTTTGTAAGTTGGACAGATGGTAAATATAAGAAAATATTTGCGTTTGAGCCGATGCAGTCTAATGTTGAAATTTGCAGGAAACAGTATGTTGAGAACGGTGTAAAGAATATAGATTTGTTTGGCAAAGGTACTTGGTCAGAGTCCGGACGGATTTCCTTTGCGGAGGGAGCTAGTCAGGGACAGATAGACGTAAATGGAACGAATGATATTGAAACGATTAAAATTGACGATGCAGTTGCCGGCTATGACGGAAAGATAACTTTTATCAAGATGGATATAGAAGGTGCAGAACTTGAGGCTTTACGTGGTGCAAGTGAAACGATACGGAAGGACAAACCCCGTATGGCGATTTGTATTTATCATAAACCGGAAGATTTATATCAAATACCCGGATATTTATTGTCTCTTGTGCCGGAATATCGTTTTAAAATACGGCAATATACTTCTATGAACTGGGAAACAGTGCTATATGCTGCGGTCGAGGGGGACTGGTAATGGGACAAAGCGGTGTATCTGATTGAGCAGGCCGTATGTAATAAAGGAGGAGTATATATGCTATATGCGCCGATTATTCTTGCGACATTAAATCGATGTGAGCATTTAAAAAGGTGTATTAAATCATTACAACAAAATGATTGGGCACAATATACGGAATTATATGTCTCTGTCGATTATCCTGCGAAGGAATCCCACTGGAAGGGGTATCGAGAAGTAAGAAAATATTTAGAGGACGGAATAGAAGGGTTTCAGAAAGTAAATCTGTTTTACCAGCCATCTAATTTAGGCGCTTATCATAATTGGCAATTTCTATTTCGGAAAGTGTTTGAATGCTATGACAGATGTATTGTGACCGAAGATGATAATGAATTTTCTCCATGTTTTATAGAATTTATGGATAAAGGACTGGAGCTGTTTAAGGATGATCCGGATATATTTTGTCTGTGTGCGCATACGCCTAATAAAGCATGGCATACAGAAGGAGAAAATATCCTGAAACTGTCATCGGTGCAGTATTATTACGGAGGTGCTTTCTGGCGGGAGAAATGGACGTGCGCTCTACAAGAAAGCAGTAAAAAATTCTTTGATTCCATTGGATGCAGCCCATATTATATTTGGAAGTTATATTATCATTCCCGCAACATGCTGTGGTGGTATGTGCATCGGTATCTGTGTGACCCACACGAGGTTATGGTTGATAAGGACGGCTCTCCGACGGCGATAGATATTAATTATAATATCTATTGCATTATAAAAAATAAATATATTATTACACCGCTTGAATCTTTATCGAGAAATTATGGGAGAGACGGAAGCGGCGACAATTGCGGCGCCGACCCGACTTATAATCCGGCGGATATTGTGATGGATTGCGCAAGTCATTTTGAGTATCGTTTGCCGCAGCCTTTTAAGGTGCGGAAAGAAAATCGTAGAATACAAGCGGGAATTGACGGGAGCTTAAGGTTTAAGGATAATATCAAGGTTCTCCAGAACTGGATTCTTAGGGAACTGTTAGGCGATAAAGGATATCATGAGTTCCTGCATAAACAGAAGGAATACAGAGATAAAAGAAAGTCGAAAAAAGTTTGAATGATAACTGGCGGGAGGGTGGAAGACTAATGATTCTATTTATTTACGGCGCAAAAGGAGCAGGAGTCGAGGTATACGATCTCGTAAAGCGAAATAATACAATCAACAGCAGATACTCTCAAATTTATTTTATTGATGATTTTATGGACGAAAAGGACTATTACGGAACCAGAACTATGCCATTTGCGTCTTGTCAGAAATATATAGGAGATGAAGACGCCGAATTTATTATTGCGGTTGGAGAACCCGCGGCGCGCAAACTCCTATATGACAGAGTAAAGCAGGCGGGCTACTCTCTGGCGACATTGATTGATGAAACGGCCATTGTTTCAGATACAGTGAAGGTTTTAGAAGGATGTATCATTAATGCATACACGATTGTCTCGTCGGAAGCGGTTATAAAAGAAAACTGTATGGTGATGTTTCAATCAATTATAGGACATCATGCGGTGATTGAGAATCATTGTGTTATTTGCCCTAAGGCGACTGTCGGAGGCCACAGCAAGGTTGGAAGACAGAGCTTCTTAGGATTAGGTTCTTCAATGATGCAGTGGGTAAAGATAGGAAATGAGGCGGTTGTAGGGTTGGGTTCCATGGTGTTTCGGGATGTGGAGGACGGCGCTACCGTAATAGGCAATCCTGCAAGAGTGACCAAGGGAAACAGTGAGCATAAAGTTTTCCATGAGGCTTAGTGCAGACAGAGGCAATGTGAGGTGGAGAGATGGAAAATAACGAAAAGAAAGTATTATCATTTGACGCATATGAATTGCAGAAATATGAACCTAACAGATATCCCTTTCTATTTATTGACAGAGTGACCGAGTGTGTGCCGGGTGAATATGCAAAGGGATATAAAAATCTGACCAATAATGAATGGTTTTTTCCTCATCATTACGAAGGGCATCCCTTTATGCCGGCGGCGATACAGACAGAAGCATTAAGCCAGATGATAACGGTCGCTTTTACGACGCTTCCGGGTATAGATGATGTTGGAGTGGTCGGGTCGAGCTGGAGTGCAAAGTTTCATAGAGAGGTTCGTCCGGGAGACAGACTGGATATCGAAGCATTCGTGAAATCATATACCAGAGGTGTAGGGAAAGGATACGCAAAAAGTTATGTTGATGGAGAACTTGCCTGTGAAGTGGAGTTGAAGCTGGTGATACCTTGTGAATTTGACAAGTACAGACCGGGGAGAAAGATCGAGGAGAAGTGAGATGTTGACGGGCAAAACAGCTATAGTAACGGGGGCGAACAGGGGAATCGGTTTGGCGACGGTTGAAGTTTTCGCAGAGCAGGGAGCGGCTGTCTGGGCGTGCGCACGTATGCAAACGGATGAATTTGAGGAAAAAATAAAAGAAATATCTTCTAAATATGCGGCGGCGGTTACACCGGTTTATTTTGACGTGACGAAAGAGGCGGAAGTGAAAGACGCCGTTAAAATGATCAGAGGGCGTTCAAAAAAGATCGATA
>VSOA01000180.1 GCA_009774585.1 Lachnospiraceae bacterium | reverse complement strand
GGGATACGGTATCAGGTCAACTATAATGTCCGTCTGACCGTTAAAATGAAAGGCAGCGGCAGGAAGAGACTTACTTGTAAGTGTATAGATATTTCGACGACAGGTCTTTTACTGCAGATGGAGAATCCGGTGCAGCAGGAAATTTTGCGAAAGGCGACGAAAATCCGCTTGAAGTTTGATATTGATCCGGGGTCTATGCCGGAAGGTTATGAGATGTTCGTCAAGCAGCCGGCTACGCTTGTACGTGCGATTAAGACGCAGGACGACAAATACCTGTGCGGAATGGAATTTGAGAAGACGCTGGCACAGTATGCTACGAGGCGCAAAGACGGATATATGCTGACGATAGCCAGCTTTATGATTTTCTTTATCTCGGCGTTTATCATGCTGATGCGGGCGGAGAGCATCATTTATTTTAAGTTTAACAAATGGCTGTATCTGTACAGTATTATAGCGGCGGCTTTCCTGCTCAGCCGTTATCTGTTCGGTGCGTTCTACCGGCCGGTGCCCATAGATAAGGACTATACGCCCGGCGTGACGATTATCATTCCTTGTTTTAACGAAGAGGAGTGGATACAGAGAACGATACTAAGTTGTGTGAATCAGGACTATCCGATCGATAAGCTGGAGGTGATCGTGGTAGACGACCACTCCAACGATCATTCCGTGGATAAGATTAAAGAGATGATCGAAACGCTGAAGCAGGAAGACGAACATTATGAAATCGGGAAAAGAGTTTCCTATATCGTGCAGCCACAGAATAAAGGGAAAAGAGATGCGCTCTGCGAGGGCGTGAAGGTGGCGCAGCATGAACTGGTGGTCTTCGTGGATTCAGACAGCTTCTTAGACCCTTTTGCCATCCGTAATCTGGTGCAGCCTTTCAAGGACCCGAAGATGGGCGGTGTGGCAGGCCGTACCGACGTGGCGAACACATACACCAATTCGCTGACCAAGATGCAGTCCGTACGCTACTATATTGCGTTTCGTGTGATGAAGGCGGCGGAGGCTTATTTTGACGGGGTGACTTGTCTGTCAGGACCGCTTTCCTGCTATCGTAAGCAGATTATCATCGATCATATGGATGACTGGCTGAATCAGAAGTTCTTGGGACAGAAGGCGACTTTCGGTGACGACAGGGCGATGACGAATTTTGTTCTGCGTCATCACAGAACAAGCTATCAGGATACGGCAATTTGCTCTACCATTGTCCCTAACAGGCATAAGGTGTTCTTAAAACAGCAGATGCGCTGGAAACGCTCATGGCTGCGTGAGTCTATCATGGCTGGTAAGTTTATGTGGCGCAAAGAACCTTTTATGGCAGTGTTCTTCTATATTGGTCTGATTGTGCCGGTAGCGGCGCCGGTCGTGGTGGTTTACAATCTTATTTATGTGCCGATCACCCAGCGAATATTTCCCACGACATTTATTGTGGGGCTGCTTCTGATGTCGCTTATTATGAGTGTGGTTCAGCTTCTTTTGCGACGGAGCACGACTTGGATATATGGTATGCTGTTTTGTATTTATTATGAGGCGGTGCTTTTGTGGCAGATGCCGGTTGCGTGGGTGACATTCTGGAAATCTACATGGGGTACGAGAATGACGCCGGAAGATTTGAAAGAACAGGAGAAAAAGAAACAGAGGGAAGAACAGCGAAGAGCAGAGAGGGGAGGGGCGTAAGATGAGTAAGAAAAAGCGAAAGCCCAAAGACCTTGTGCGGCGCAAGAATATCCGTAAAGTCGTGCGGAGTATCGCCGAGGGCGCTATCCTCATCCTGCTGCTTGTCACGGTGATTCGTACTTTGTTTACTTTTGATACTTACGAGCCCTACAATGAGGCGGAGGTCGAGATGGCGGATCCTGATGAAGATACCGGATTCATTGCACTGTCCTATTTTGGCGTGGACAGGAATGAGACGAAGACCTTGGTCAGTACGGAAAGACTGAAAGAGCATATTGATGCGCTTTACAAATCTGGATATGTGACGATTACGCAGCAGGATATCTTGGATTACTATCTGGAAGGAAAAGAACTGCCTAAGAAATCATTGTTCCTTATGTTTGAGGACGGTCGGCGCGATACGGCGATTTTCGCCCAGAAGGTGACGGAGGAGTACAATTACCTTTCTACCATCATGACCTATGCCGACAAATTCGAGTCGAAGGACAGTAAATTCCTGATGCCCGACGATCTGAAAGCTTTGGAAGAAGGAAGCTTCTGTGAACTCGGTACGAACGGGTATCGTCTGGAATATATCAATGTGTTTGACAGATACGAGCGCTTCCTAGGCAGGATGAATACGCTGGAATATGCGCATGTGCAGCCCTATCTCGGCAGAGACTATAATCATTATCTGATGGATTATATCCGGGATGAATATGATATCCCGAGAGAGTCCTACGAACAGATGAAGACGCGTATTGATTTTGACTACGATGAGATGCAGCGCATCTACACAGAAGAGATGGGTGAGATGCCCCGCATGTATGCCCTGATGCATGCCAATACGGGGATGTTCGGTGAGAACGAGAGAGTCAGCGCGGTCAATCAGGCGCGGATATTCGAACTGTTTGACATGAATTTTAATAGGGAAGGGTATGTGCTCAACACAAGAGAGTCTTCCCTCTATGACCTGACCAGAATGCAGCCGCAGGCGTACTGGCATACGAACCACCTGCTCATGCGTATATGGGACGATACCGAGCAGGATATGGCGTGGGTGGACGGCGACTTGTCCCGCAAATCCGACTGGGACGAACTAAACGGCAAGGCGGAATTTCAGGATAATGAGATTTATCTGACATGTGAACCTAAGTCCGTCGGAACGCTCAGACTGCGGGACAGCGAGTCTTATCGGGATGTGATCGTCAACGTCCGTCTTAAGGGCAATAAGCTGGGGATACAGAGTGTATATCTGCGGGCGGATGAGAATCACGAGAGCGGAATCTGCGTCAGGATAGAGAATAATATGCTCTATATTCTCGACGGCAATAGGGAAATCTATCGTGCAAATCTGGATAAGCTGACACAGACGGAACCGGTGTCTGTGGAGGAAGACGATCTTGCGGCGCAGATTGCGGAGAAAGAGTTAGAAGTACAGTATGCGGCAACTGTGGATAAGAGCAAGGATGCGGCGGTGGAACTTACGGCGTTAAATACCGCACAGCCTGCCACTGTTGAGGAAGGTGCCGAGGAGTATGTGGAGGATATCAATATCAACGACCCAGCGGACAGACAGCTCCACATCGAGGTCAAAGATGATAAGTTAAGGGTGTCCGTGGACGGTTACTATGCGGTGGAGGATGTGCAGATAGATTCTGCAGATGCAGGGTATATCTTCATCATGTCGGGCTGGGGCGGAGAAGCTTACAGCCAGAGAAACCTTGCAGATGATGTGTATGACGGTGTGTTCGTGGATTTTGAAGTGACACAGAATACGGGTGCGAAAGAAGAGATCGTTCTGTATGATGATAAACTGCACGGACTGGATTGGTTTATGTGGAAAGCGAAACATATATGGACGGTGGTACTTAACTGGTTTATCAATACGTTCTAAAAATGATTGCAAAAGTCAGCGTCTGCAGTTAGCGTTGCACCAAATAGAATGATATGGCGTAGACTTTGACTTGTAATGTTGATTTGTAATGGTGTATATGAGAGAAGGGGAGCGGGATAAATGAGAGTAGGACATAGAATGCACAGACTGGGACATGTGATAGGGATATTGATGCTATTCCTTGTACTGGCGGGCTGCAGTGTGCAGGTGGGGCAGGCGCATGCCGATGATACGCCGCAGAGCGAGGCGATCATCAATATGCCATCGAAGACGGAAGAGCAGAAGGGAGAGGTGAACTATTCTCTGTGGAATGCTTACTGGAATCTGGAGGGTGCAGAAGCACAGACGGAGGAACTGGCGGCGCATGTGAAGAATATCAATTTCTTCGCTGCCTACTATGATAAAGATGACACAGCATTCATTCCGCAAAATACGATGGATTTCTTTGCGAAGAACGGAGCGTCATATAAGGAGCGGGGCTGGAACAGATATCTGACGGTGGTCAATGATCAGATAAAAGAGGACGGCTCCTCAGACCAGAAATCCACGGAACTCTTGTACCGGTTGTTAGAAAAAGAAGAAACTTATCGGGCACATGCAGACAGTCTCGTTGCTCTTGCTAAGGATGCGGGGTATGATGGACTGGAGATTGACTATGAAAATATACGTAAAGATAATACGCTGTGGGGTCATTACATGAATTTCATCGGGTATCTGTATGAAAGGTGTTCTACCGAGGGGCTGTTATTGCGGGTAGTCATTGAGACAAACATCGAGTCCGATCAGATTCCCTGGGTGGAAGGACCGACCTACTGCGTGATGTGCTATAATCTCTATGGCAGCCACAGCGGACCGGGACCTAAGGCGGATCATGAATTCTTGTTATCGGTGATGGAGAAGATGAAAAATGTGCCGTCGCCGGTGGATTATGCGCTTGCCAATGGAGGCTTTGATTGGAGTGAGGACGGCAGCATCACGTCTTTGACGACGAAACAGGCACAGATACTGGCGGCTGTATATGCGGCGGAGTGTAAGACAGATGTAAGCGGTGCCAAATATTACACTTATACGGATGAAAACGGGACATCCCATGAGGTGTGGTACGGTGATCAGGAGACATTGGAAACATGGATGGAGTGGCTGCAGGAGGGCGGTAATTGGGAGTATTCTATCTGGCGGCTGGGCGAGTAATCCGATATTCTTTTTCTTGCCACCAACCGATGACTGATGTAAAATAGTATATAACATTTGGGAAACGGAGGGTTACTATGGATTTTTTTGACAAGATTGGGGAGACAATCAGTACCAAAGGTAAGGAAGTGTCGGATAAAGCAAAAGATATGGCGGAGATAGCGAATCTGAAGGGGCAGATTCATACATGTGAGGAGCTGATCAAGAAACGCTATATCGAAATCGGCAAAATTTATTTCGACAAGCACGGGTCTACACCGGAAGAAGAATATGAAGATGCGTGCAGGGATATTGAGAATGCACAGAATACGATTGTAGATATCGATGCGAGGATTAGAGAGATTAAAGGGATTTAGATACGGGCAGGAGCAGACGTATGTAGTCTGCTCCTGTATTTGATTAAAAAGAAAGATGTATGTCGTTCATCATATAAAATACAACTAAAGTGAATTTGAACAAAAAAGTGAGACATACAGTGTAGAAAATGCCGAGATAATGGGGAAATGAGGTCAAAATGTATGAAGTTGCAATATGTGATGATGTGCCGATGAATATTGATTTGATAGAGGATCATATCAGGAAGGCGAGTGCAGATTTTCTTGATATGGTTGAAATGAGAGTTCATCGTTACACAGCGGGGGAAGAACTGTTGAGCGCTATGAAGGATATCTGCTTTTCCATTGTTTTTATGGATGTCTGTCTGGAGAAAGGCAGAATGGGAGGAGAGGAGGCAGCGGTACGAATCAGAGAAGCGGATCAAAATGTTGTGCTGGTCTTTGTGACAGGATATGCTGAACCGACACCTTCCTGTATTGAAGTGCAGCCGTACCGCTATATCAAAAAAAATATGCCACAGGCGGAATTTAGCGAAAACATTGCCGCAGCCATGAGAAAGATGGTAACGAATGCCAGCATACCGACTATTATGGGAAAAGTGAACGGAGAGAGTATACGTATTAATTCGGATGACATCATATATATTGAAAAAGGTGCAAAGCATGTTCGGGTATATCTGAGAAAAATATCCATGGACTATTATAAACTTACCGCATATAATGATGAGCCGGTCGTTAAGTGTATGGACAAGATGAGCAACTTATACCGTCAGCTTAAACCGTATGGATTTGGTTATCCGCATGACAGTTATATGATTAATTTCAAATATCTGGTATCATTTAAGGAAGATTTATTCAGGCTGGAGGAATATCCGAATGAAGAGTTTAAGATTGCGAGAAGTAAAGCAGTTGAATTTAATAATTTGCGGAGAAGCTTTTTCCGCTCAATGTATGATTGACAGGATGTATATTTATGTACCAAAATAAACTAGACAAGACGTTTGTAGATAGTAATAATTATGCATATCAAAAATATATGCATGATATTCATCAGTATCTTTTCCAGATTAGGAGTCTGGCAATGAATGGAGATACTGAAAGAATTATTAGTATTATTGATGAAATCGAAGGCGCGATGCGCATGGAAGAAATTAAGAATTACACAAATGATTTGCTTTTCAATTCTATTCTTTCTGAATACTTATACAAGTCTGTACAACATAATGTTGATTTTTTCACGAATATAGAGGATAATATTAACATATCGTTTATTTCTGATTCAGATAAAATATCCATGTTTGGTAATCTGTTAAAAAATGCCTTAGAAGCTGCCACACAGTGTACTGACAGAGGTCAGATAGAGCTCAGGATTTATAGGGGGAACAGACACTATATAGTAGTGGAGCTTAAGAATAACTATTCCGGGACTTTGATTCAGAAGAAGGGGAAACTGATTAGTACCAAAAAAGACCGTGGAAATCATGGTCTTGGTCTACAGATTGTAAGTGAATTGGCGGTCAAGTATGGAGGGGAACTTGTCGTAGAGGAAGAGGAGAAAGGAGTATTCCATATAGTATTATATCTGTCATCAGATGCGAATTTCGGCTGATTTAGTGCATAATATCGGAAATTTAGTTGTGCTTTGTACGGAAAAAGATAGAATGGAGTCAAATTGTGTCACGCTTCGATGCGAGATGTGTTGATAAGGAAGCGGGCAGTAAATTGAGGACATGAGTACAAAGGATAATAGGAGAAATATTCGGGTATGAAATTGTTTAAATCAGTGATGCATCTTCTGATATTGGCAGCGCTTGTAGGCGCAGCATATTTGAGTGGTATTTATTCCACAAAGTATCAGCATAACTTAGAGGAGAATAAAAGTACTATCACGACAATTGCGGTAGTTAATGCGGATATAGGAAGTTATGCATCAGAACTGATTTGCTATCCGGATACCAATTTCCAGACAACCAGTCTGACTGCAGCCAAGGAAGGGATATTGAATGACCGATATGCGGCATATATTTTGATTCCGGAAGATTTCTCCGCGAACGTGGAGAGCGTAAATAAGCAGCCGGTAAAATCACAGATTACATATACAATTGCTGACGGGCTACGTCAGGATGTTCAGTTCAAGGTGGTCAATGACATTCATAACTTTATTGTGAATCTAAGTGCAAATGTTTCCTATATGTATGTGGATGCCATCTTAGAAGAATTGCATGGCGTGCAGGATGATTCAGGATCTATCATGCAGAATGATATTGCAGATATGGAAGCAATCGTAGGTGTGGAGAATGCAGAATTGATAGAAGCTCTTGCCTATGAGCCATTGGAAGCAGTAGAGACGGAAATACAATATCTGGATTTATCTGATGATTATGAGCAACTTTCAGATGCTGTCACGGCAATTGATACTACTTATGAGGAGAATGTAGCATCAGCGGAGAAGAAATTAGAAGCCATGCGGGAGATGGAGCAGTGTGTTTATGATGAAGTATCAGCCATGTCAGAAGTTTTTGCCAAGGTGGATATCTTGACAGATGATGAAGGCAAACTAGTCTATGAAGAAGGTTTGGACCATGTATTAGAGTATCCGGATGTTTTTGTGGAAACAGTAAATCAAAAGAAGCTTGCTGCAAAAATAAGTCTTGGATTCAAAGAAGGGGACAAAGAACCGGAGAAGCCGGAAGAGCCTGAGAAGCCGATAGAACCGGAGAAGCCGGAAGAGCTGGAGAAGCCGAT
>VSOA01000179.1 GCA_009774585.1 Lachnospiraceae bacterium | reverse complement strand
GTATTAGAATTAAATGATTTAGTTAAAGCATGTGAAGAAGAGTTCGGCGTATCTGCAGCAGCAGGTGTAGTCGTTGCAGCAGCAGGCGGCGACGCAGGCGCAGCAGCAGCTGAGGAGAAGACAGAGTTCGATGTTGAGCTGACAGAAGTTGGTCCTAACAAGGTTAAGGTTATTAAGGTTGTTCGTGAAGCAACAGGTCTTGGTCTGAAGGAAGCTAAGGATTTAGTTGACTCCGCTCCGAAGGTATTGAAAGAGGCTGCTTCTAAGGAAGAGGCTGATGACATCAAGGCTAAGTTAGAAGCTGAAGGCGCTAAGGTTACTTTGAAATAATCCGTTCGGATTCAATCATAAGTAAAAAAGACCGTTCATTGCAAACAAATGACTGCAATGAACGGTTTTGTGCTTGCATTAATCTTAAACATCTGTTTTCTTTACGGATGCCGAACATAAGGCTGATTTTTAAGAAATATTCTGAAAATAATCGTTGACTCTCCCAAGAATTTGTAGTAGAATGGATAATGCACTATTGTGGTGTGGTATGCTTATTTGGATTATAATTTCCGACTGGTAAGCACTAAATCATAAAGAACGGGGTGAAATTGTCGATGGAAAAGAACAGGATTCGCAAAACTGCCGCCGGCAGAAATACGCGTATGACCTATGCACGACAGAAAGAAGTTCTGGAAATGCCAAATTTGATTGAGGTTCAGAAGAACTCATATCAATGGTTTCTGGACGAGGGCTTAAAGGAAGTTTTCGATGACATCTCTCCTATTTCAGACTACAGTGGACACTTGAGTCTGGAGTTCGTGGACTTCGAGTTATGCGAAGAAGATGTTAAGTATTCTATTGAAAAATGCAAGGAAAGAGATGCTACTTATGCAGCCCCCCTTAAGGTCAAAGTTCGTTTGATCAATAAGGAGAAGGATGAGATTACGGAACATGAGATTTTCATGGGTGATCTTCCGCTAATGACTGCTACGGGCACATTTGTCATCAACGGTGCGGAACGTGTTATCGTTAGCCAGTTGGTGCGTTCTCCGGGTATTTATTATGGAATCGGACATGACAAGATCGGTAAGAGATTGTTTTCTTCTACTGTTATCCCGAATCGTGGCGCATGGTTAGAGTATGAGACAGACTCTAATGATGTGTTCTATGTGCGCGTTGACAGAACAAGAAAAGTTCCGATCACCGTATTGATCCGTGCGCTTGGCGTCGGTTCCAATGACGAGATCAGGGAACTGTTCGGAGATGAGCCGAAGATTGAAGCCAGCTTTGCGAAAGATACTTCCGAGAATTATCAGGAAGGTCTGCTGGAATTATATAAGAAAATCCGTCCGGGTGAGCCTCTTAGCGTGGAGAGTGCCGAGAGTCTTATCACCTCTATGTTTTTTGACCCCAGAAGATATGATCTTGCAAAAGTCGGCAGATATAAATTTAATAAAAAGTTAATGTTCAAAAACAGAATCAGACATCACATTCTGGCTGAAGACGTAGTGGATACCCTGACGGGTGAAGTGATGGCAAAAGCAGGGGACAAAGTGTCGGCACAGTTGGCTGACGCGATTCAGAACGCTGCCATTCCTTTCGTATGGATTCAGACAGAGGAGAAAAATGTTAAAGTCCTCTCTAACATGATGGTAGATATCACTAACTTTGTGGATTGCAATCCGAAGGAACTGGGTATTACGGAATTGGTATATTATCCTGTATTACAGCAGATTTTGCAGGAGTACAGCGAAGATCCGGAGATGCTTGCCGAGGCAATCCAGAAGAATGTGCATGAATTGATTCCGAAACATATCACCAAGGAAGATATTCTTGCTTCTATTAACTACAACATCCATCTTGAGTATGGTATCGGTAATGACGATGATATTGACCATTTGGGCAACAGACGTATCCGTGCGGTTGGTGAATTGTTACAGAATCAGTACCGTATCGGTCTGTCCAGACTGGAGAGAGTGGTACGCGAGAGAATGACGACTCATGATGCCGAGGAGATTTCACCGCAGGTACTCATTAATATTAAGCCGGTACAAGCGGCTGTTAAGGAGTTCTTCGGTTCTTCACAGTTGTCACAGTTTATGGATCAGAATAACCCGCTTGGTGAGTTGACACACAAGAGACGTCTTTCTGCACTTGGACCGGGCGGTCTGTCAAGAGACAGAGCCGGATTCGAGGTTCGAGACGTACACTATACACATTACGGCAGAATGTGTCCGATTGAGACGCCGGAAGGTCCTAACATCGGTCTGATCAATTCGCTTGCATCTTATGCGAGAATTAACGAGTACGGTTTTGTCGAGGCGCCTTATCGAGAGATTGATAAGTCAGATCCGCAGAATCCGCGCGTTACGGACAGAGTTGTCTACATGACTGCCGATGAAGAGGATAATTATCATGTAGCGCAGGCATCTGCGCCACTTGATGAGAACGGATATTTTAAACGTAACAATGTATCGGGTCGTTACAAGGAAGAGACACAGGAATACCCGAAGACAATGTTTGATTATATGGATGTGTCTCCTAAGATGGTGTTCTCCGTAGCGACAGCGCTCATTCCGTTCCTGCAGAACGACGATGCGAACCGTGCATTGATGGGATCCAACATGCAGAGACAGGCAGTGCCGCTTCTGTTCACGGAAGCGCCCGCAGTCGGAACGGGTATGGAGCCTAAGGCTGCCGTTGACTCAGGAGTCTGTGTAGTGGCAAAGAAGGCGGGTACGATTGACTATGTATCTTCCAACATCATCAGAATGACTTATGATGACGGTGAGAAGGATGAATATCATTTAACCAAATTTTCGAGAAGTAACCAGTCCAACTGCTACAATCAGAAACCTATCGTTTTTAAGGGGAATCATGTAGCGCAGGGAGAAGTAATTGCTGACGGTCCTTCTACGGACGGAGGCGAACTGGCGCTCGGCAAGAATCCACTGATCGGTTTCATGACATGGGAAGGCTACAATTACGAGGATGCGGTACTTTTGAGTGAAAGACTGGTGCAGGAAGATGTCTATACTTCCGTGCATATTGAAGAATATGAGGCAGAAGCGCGCGACACGAAGTTAGGACCGGAAGAGATTACAAGAGACGTTCCGGGCGTCGGCGATGACGCGCTCAAAGATTTGGATGACAGAGGAATTATCCGTATCGGCGCAGAAGTCCGTGCAGGCGATATATTGGTCGGAAAGGTTACTCCGAAGGGAGAAACAGAGCTGACGGCAGAGGAAAGACTGTTACGTGCAATCTTCGGCGAGAAGGCGAGAGAAGTAAGAGACACTTCGTTGAAAGTACCTCACGGAGAATACGGTATTGTTGTGGATGCCAAGGTGTTTACGAGAGAGAATGGCGACGAGTTATCTCCGGGCGTCAATCAGGCGGTTCGTATTTATATCGCGCAGAAGAGAAAGATTTCAGTCGGCGATAAGATGGCCGGTCGTCACGGTAACAAGGGTGTTGTATCCCGCGTGCTTCCCGTGGAGGATATGCCTTATCTGCCTAACGGACGTCCGCTTGATATCGTGTTGAACCCGCTGGGCGTACCTTCGCGTATGAACATCGGACAGGTGCTGGAGATTCATTTATCGCTGGCGGCAAAAGCGTTGGGATTCAATGTGGCAACGCCGGTGTTTGACGGCGCTAAGGAAGGTGATATCACCGAGACGCTGGAATTGGCAAACGACTATGTCAATCTGGAATGGGAAGAGTTTGAGAAGAGGCATAAAGACGACTTGTCGGATGAGATTATGGAATATCTCTACGAGAACAGAGACCATCGTGAAGTGTGGAAGGGTGTGGAGATTTCCGGCGACGGTAAAGTGAAGCTGCGCGACGGTAGGACAGGCGAATATTTTGACTCACCGGTTACCATCGGACACATGCATTACCTGAAACTGCACCATCTGGTAGACGACAAGATTCATGCGCGTTCCACGGGACCTTATTCCTTAGTAACGCAGCAGCCGCTGGGCGGTAAGGCACAGTTTGGCGGACAGCGTTTCGGAGAAATGGAGGTTTGGGCGCTGGAGGCTTATGGCGCCGCATACACATTACAGGAAATCCTTACAGTGAAGTCTGATGATGTGGTAGGACGTGTTAAGACTTATGAAGCGATCATCAAGGGTGACAATATTCCGGAACCCGGTGTACCTGAATCCTTTAAGGTACTTCTTAAAGAATTACAGTCTCTCGGTCTGGATGTGAGAGTGCTTCGTGATGACCAGACAGAAGTAGAGATTATGGAAACAATCGATTACGGTGAGAATGATTACCGCTATGAAATCGAGGGTGATTCCAGAAACTATGATTACGAAAGAGATTCTCTTGGTTCCATGGGATATCAGAAGCAGGAATTCGACGAGGACAGCGGCGAACTGGTTACCAGCGATGATGAAGAAGAACTTGTCGAGGATGATTTGGAATTGGATGCTGATTTTGCAGAAGAGGACAAAGAGATTTTCTAAGACGTCATAGGACGCCACCTAAATATATAATCTGGAAGGAGCACGGTGATATAAGATGTCAGAAATGAAACAAGAAACTTATCAACCTATGACATTCGATGCCATCAAGATCGGATTGGCATCACCCGAGAAAATCAGAGAATGGTCGAGAGGCGAGGTGACGAAGCCGGAAACCATTAATTATAGAACATTAAAACCTGAGAAAGAAGGTTTGTTCTGTGAAAGAATCTTCGGACCCAGTAAAGACTGGGAATGTCACTGCGGCAAGTATAAGAAGATCAGATATAAGGGCGTAGTCTGCGACCGGTGCGGCGTTGAAGTTACCAAAGCCAGCGTGCGTAGAGAACGTATGGGACATATTGAACTGGCAGCGCCGGTGTCTCATATCTGGTATTTCAAAGGGATTCCCAGCCGTATGGGCCTGATCCTTGATCTGTCTCCGAGAGTGCTGGAGAAAGTATTGTACTTTGCTTCCTATATC
This sequence comes from Lachnospiraceae bacterium, assembly GCA_009774585.1. Taxonomy (GTDB): domain Bacteria; phylum Bacillota; class Clostridia; order Lachnospirales; family Lachnospiraceae; genus UBA3282. Next base: position 2,878 of record VSOA01000179.1, on the reverse strand, counting down.
GTGCTGGATGGCGGAGAGAGCGATCTTGAGTATAAGCAGGTGCTTTCCGAGAAAGAGTATCAGGACGCCAGAGAGGCATGGGGAAACAAGTTTCGTGTAGGCATGGGAGCCGAGGCAATCAAGGAACTTTTGCAGGCAATTGATTTAGAGGCAGAGGCTGTAGAGCTGAAAGAAGGACTGCGGGAGTCTACGGGACAGAAACGCGCACGTATTATCAAGAGACTGGAAGTGGTAGAAGCTTTCAGAGAGTCCGGTAACCAGCCGGAGTGGATGATCATGGATGCAATTCCGGTTATCCCGCCCGATCTTCGTCCAATGGTTCAGCTGGACGGCGGTCGTTTTGCAACGAGCGACTTAAATGATTTATATAGAAGAATCATCAACAGAAATAACCGTCTAAAAAGACTGTTAGAACTTGGCGCGCCGGATATTATCGTCCGCAACGAGAAGAGAATGCTGCAAGAAGCAGTGGATGCTCTGATTGACAATGGAAGAAGAGGTCGTCCTGTAACGGGACCGGGTAACAGAGCGCTCAAATCTCTGTCAGATATGTTAAAAGGTAAGTCCGGTCGTTTCCGTCAGAATCTGCTTGGTAAGCGTGTAGACTATTCGGGACGTTCCGTTATCGTAGTAGGCCCGGAACTTAAGATTTACCAGTGCGGTCTGCCCAAAGAGATGGCGATCGAACTGTTTAAACCATTTGTTATGAAAGAATTGGTGTCCAGAGGTATTTCCCAGAATATCAAGAATGCCAAGAAGCTTGTGGAGAGACTGGACACGCAGGTGTGGGATGTGCTTGAGGAAGTCATCAAAGAACATCCGGTTATGTTAAATCGTGCCCCTACACTGCACAGACTTGGTATTCAGGCGTTTGAGCCGATTCTGGTGGAAGGTAAGGCAATTAAGCTTCATCCGCTCGTATGTACCGCTTTTAATGCGGACTTCGACGGCGACCAGATGGCGGTTCATCTTCCGTTATCCGTGGAGGCGCAGGCGGAATGCCGGTTCCTGCTCCTTTCACCGAATAACTTGTTGAAACCTTCCGATGGTGGCCCGGTAGCCGTTCCTTCGCAGGATATGGTGCTTGGTATTTACTATCTGACACAGGAAAGACCGGGTGCGGTCGGAGAAGGCAAGTTCTTCAAGAATGTGAATGAAGCGATTCTGGCGTACGAGAACGGCGCATGTACGCTGCATACGAGAATTAATGTCAGAGTCACCAAAAAGACACCTGACGGTGAGACTGTTACCGGTAACGTGGAGTCTACGCTCGGAAGATTTCTGTTTAACGAAATTCTTCCGCAGGATTTAGGATATGTAGACAGAACGAATCCGGAAGATTTGCTCAAACTTGAAGTGGATTTCCACGTTGGCAAGAAGCAGTTAAAACAGATTTTAGAGAAGGTCATTAATATACACGGCGCTGTAAAGACGGCGGAAGTGCTTGACCTTATCAAATCGACAGGATATAAGTATTCGACCAGAGCGGCGATGACGGTATCTATTTCCGACATGACGGTGCCGGCGAAGAAAGAAGAGATGCTTGAAGCAGCTCAGGCTACGGTAGATAAGATTTCCGTGAACTTCAGACGTGGTCTGATTACCGAGGAAGAAAGATACCGTGCCGTTGTTGAGACATGGAATGAGACGGATAAGGAACTGACGGAAGTGCTTTTGTCCGGTCTGGATAAGTATAACAACATTTTTATGATGGCTGACTCCGGGGCCCGTGGTTCCAACCAGCAGATTAAGCAGCTGGCAGGTATGCGTGGATTGATGGCTGATACGACAGGTAGAACGATCGAGCTGCCAATCAAGTCAAACTTCCGTGAAGGTCTGGACGTATTGGAATACTTTATGTCTGCACACGGTGCACGTAAAGGTTTGTCCGATACAGCGCTGCGTACAGCCGATTCCGGTTATCTGACCAGACGTATGGTTGACGTATCTCAGGAACTTATTATCCGTGAGACAGACTGCTGCGAAGGCAAAGAAGAGATTCCGGGTATCGTTGTTAAGGCTTTTATGGATGGCAAAGAGACGATCGAAGGATTGAAAGACAGAATCACAGGACGTTTCTCGTGTGAAGATATCAAAGACAGAGACGGCAAGATGATCGTTAAGAGAAATCATATGATTACGCCAGCCCGCGCTGCAAGAATTTTGAGCGTAGGCGTTAACGAGAATGGTGAGCCGATCGAGGAAGTAAAGATTCGTACGATATTGACATGTCGTTCCCACGTGGGAATCTGTGCAAAATGTTATGGTGCGAATATGGCGACAGGTGAAGCTGTACAGGTCGGCGAGGCAGTCGGTATCATTGCGGCACAATCCATCGGTGAGCCGGGTACACAGCTTACGATGCGTACTTTCCATACGGGCGGTGTTGCCGGTGACGATATTACGCAGGGTCTTCCCCGTGTAGAGGAGCTTTTCGAGGCGCGTAAGCCAAAGGGTCTGGCAATCATCGCAGAGTTTGGCGGCGTAGCTATGATCAAAGATACGAAGAAGAAGAGAGAAGTCGTTATCACCAACAACGAGACAGGTGAATCCAAGACTTATCTGATCTCCTACGGTTCCAGAATTAAGATTATGGATGGAGCTGTGCTGGAGGCAGGTGACGAGTTGACGGAAGGTAGTGTAAACCCTCACGACCTGTTGAAGATTAAAGGTATCCGTGCGGTACAGGATTATATGCTGCGCGAGGTACAAAGAGTATATCGTCTGCAGGGTGTTGATATTGCAGATAAGCATATAGAGGTGATCGTGCGCCAGATGCTTAAGAAGGTGCGCATCGAAAACAGCGGAGACACCGATTTCTTACCGGGAACTTTGGTAGACGTTCTTGACTATGAGGATATGAACGACGAGCTTGTAA
>VSOA01000178.1 GCA_009774585.1 Lachnospiraceae bacterium | reverse complement strand
TATTTTAGCATGATTGAATAAAATAAAAAATAGTCTTGACTCCTACGCAGCGTAATAGTTTATGGTATACTTACACGGGAGGGAATGACAATGATGACAGTAAATGAAGTCAGCAAATTGACCGGAGTGAGTATACGCGCTCTGCAATATTATGACAAGATCGGACTGCTCAGACCGACACGGTACACACAGTCCGGTTATAGGCTGTATGACGATACGGCTTTAGAGACACTGCAGCAGATTTTGCTGTTTCGTGAGTTGGAATTTCCATTAAAAGAGATTAAGGAAATTATATCAAGACCGGATTTCGATAGGAAGATGGCGTTAGAACAGCAAATTAAGCTGCTTACCATGAAGAAAGAACGTCTGGAAAATTTAATCGGATTTGCCCGTGAAATACAGCTTAAAGGAGTGAAGACAATGGATTTTTCAGTATTTGACACAAAGAAGATTGACGAATATGCACGGCAGGCGAAAGAACAGTGGGGCAATACCACAGAATACAAGGAATTTGAGCAGAAGTATGCAGGAAGAGACAAGGAGGAAGAACGGGCTGTGGCGGAGAAACTGATGCAGATATTCGCAGAATTCGGCAGGTTGAAGGAGTGTAAGCCTGAATCTGATGCTGTACGGCGTCAGGTGAAAAAATTGCAGGATTATATCACACAGCATTATTATCAGTGCTCCGAAGAGACTCTTTATGGTCTTGGACAGATGTATGCTGACGGCGGGGAGTTTACCGTAAACATCGACCGCGAAGGCGGCGAGGGGACGGCAAAGTTTACAGCCGAAGCAATCAGGGTATATTGCGGCAGGTAAAGGCGGGGGACAGCATGTGCTGCCCCCCTTGTACTATTTTTCGATATTAGTGAGAGACCGGTACATTTGATGACAGAAGAGTTGCTCTTACATTTGGCGTCAGCGTCGGTATCAATCGCACGTATGCTATGGTTGTGTCATGAAAGAGCATTGAGTGAATAAGGCCGATCTGGAAATTATTACGGAATTAGAGAAGAAATAAGAGAAAATAAAAAGTTATGATGATTCGACGTGCTTCAGATATTCGATATATCGGAGCAGCTCTTTTCTTTCGAGAGGAGCAAGGCGTTGCATATCAAACATGACATCGTGGAGCGTAATGTCGTCCAGATAGGGATCTTTGAGATTAGTACTGCCGAGGTAGCCGGAATCCGCACTTAAGAGATAGTCGGTACTTACTTTATAATATTGCGCCAAGGCAACGACTACCCAAGTCGGTATATCGCGGCGACCGCTTTCGTAGTTGGAATAAGTCTGTTGGGAAACATCCAGGTAACTTGCAATTGTTTTTTGCTTTATTTTATGGTCTTCCCGTAAATCTCGTATCAGTTCGCGCAATTTTTTCATATATGCATATGCACCTCGCGTATGCCGGTTATGGCTGCAAATGTTACAAAGAGTGTCACGAGCAAAACCAAAGTAACAATCGGAATATAGAGCAAATGATTATTTTGGCTGTTCGATGCTTTTCAAATAGCGGATATATTTGACCAAATCTCTCCGCTCATTTCGTTTTAACTGCTGGATATCATACACTACATCATGCATTGTGATATTTTCCAGATAAAGCTTCTTCAAATTTGTGCTGCCGAGATAACCGGTTTCTGCACCAAGAAGATAGTCTGTGCTGACTTTATAGTATTTCGCCAAAGCGGTAACTACCCATGTAGGAATTTCACGATATCCGTTTTCGTAGTTTGAGTAAGTTTGCTGAGAAACGCCCAGATAGTCGGCAATAGTCTTCTGCTTTATATCACGATCTTCCCGCAATTCCCGTATTTTCTCGCGCAGTTCTTTCATATCAGATACCTCTTCGATGTGTGTAATGTTGTTCTATGTATTATTCCACAACGAATGATTGTATATACAAAAGAGTGCGATATGTAGTTAATAATTTGTATCACAATATATCGTTGTGAAGGAGGAAATGATACTTCATTAGTCATTGCAAATTGACAATGAGATTGAACGTGAATGAAAGTTGTTGTAGCAATTATCGGACTATATTTGCAAAAGAGCATACGAGGGATTATAATTGTATAGTCATATAAAATAAGGAAAGAAAAGAGGATTATTATGGATTTACAATTAGTGAAACCGGAATCAGTTATCAAAGCGCAGGAAAAGCAAAAGGGTATGAACTGGATTCTGGAAATACTGGTTTTCATTGCGGTGTTTCTTGTCGGAGGAATTGCACAGGTCTTGTGTATGATGCCGATGGAAATGTTACTCTTATCGCAGAATAAAATGTATCAGACAGCTTTAGAGGCAGGAGATGTGGAAGGAGCAACAGCGGCGGCAATGCAGATAGCTTCTTCAGATATCTATACGGTCGTGTCACTGGTTGCCACGATCGGCATGACGGCAGTCACGATTGCATTCTGCAGATTTATCCAGAAACGGAGAATGGATGCAATTGGCTTTACAAGAGAAAGGGCAGGCAAGGACTATCTGATTGGGTTCGGCATGGGATTTGTACTCTTTTCTGCAGCGGTACTTTTGTGCGCCCTGACGGGTGCATTAAAAATCACTGGTTTTTCAGGCACATTCAATATTGGAGTATTTGTACTTTTTACGGTTGGATTTATGCTTCAGGGAATGAGCGAAGAAGTGATCTGCAGAGGATATTTGATGGTGTCGATTGGCAGACGGTATTCCATGTGGGTGGCTGTATTGTCTAATGCACTGATATTTGCGGCGCTGCATCTTTTTAATAACGGAATCAGTGTGCTGGCGCTTATTAATCTGACTCTTTACGGAATATTCGCATCTCTGTATTTTATTGAGCGGGGAAATATATGGGGAGTTGCCGCTTTCCACAGTGTCTGGAATCTGGTGCAGGGTAACTTCTGGGGGCTTAGGGTGAGCGGTATGGTCACAGAGTGTTCCGTATTCAGAAGTACGCTGACGGACAATAGAGATATCATAAACGGAGGCGCGTTCGGACCGGAGGGTGGTCTTGCGGTAACGATCGTGCTGGTAGCCGGCATCCTATTTTTACTTAAAAGGATACAAGATAAGAAGCGCGGAGGTATTTGACAACGCTTATTTGTGTATCTTCATCTTTAGATTTTAAAGCAGGGAAATTCCGTTTGAATGGATTGTCACCTGCTTTTTTATTGCCTTTTATCAGATGAAGCAGCATATTAAGATGCTGCAAATGACAGAATATGAAGGAGGCATACAATGCAAAAAGGCAGAAAACATCCAAACAATGATTATAGAAAACATATATCTGATTCACAGAATTTTATTACAAGCAGAAAACTGATTCATAGGATTGTGGAACTGAGCAATATTAATAGAAATGACATTGTTGTCGAAATTGGCACCGGAAAAGGACATTTGACGGAGGAATTATGTAAGAAAGCAGGATATGTGTATTCGTTGGAAATTGACCGCAGAATGTATGAAAGCGCAGGAGCGCGTTTGTCAAAATATTCCAATTTACAATTAATTTGCGGGGATTTTCTGAAATACAGATTACCTGTAAAGGGCAGTTATAAGATTTATGCATACATTCCGTATTTTATTACTACGCAGATTATTGGGAAATTGACAAGTGGGACAAATATGTCTACGGATATCTGGCTGATTATGGAGAAAGGCGCGGCAAAGAGGTTCATGGGAATACCTAGGGAGACGGAGAAGTCTTTGCTGCTCAAAGTGAATTGGGAAATGAAAATCAGGTATCACTTCCGCAGGGAAGATTTTCATCCTGCGCCGTCAGTGGCGCTCAAGCAGGCAGGACTGCCTCATGCCCATGAAGACGGTCTCACGCTATATGTGCAGTGGCTTTGCTTATTCCGATGTTATCAAAAATTCGGCAGGTAAGGAGATAAGAGTACATAGATAGAGAAAATAAAAAAGAGCAGATATGAAATCTGCATCTTAATTCCATTGTTATAATACCACAAAAGTGTCGAAAAATCAAGACTGGTAAGGTTCTCTATGCGATGCTATAATCAAATTTCGCGTGATAGGTTATAGCGCATTGTATTTGGTGAAATCTTAATGAATGGTATGTAAACAGAGGCAAATGCTATGAATGAGAACGAAGGGGGAAGGTACATGGAGCAGAACTGGATGGTGTTATTGCAGCAGCAGAATCAATTGGCGAAAGTGGTCGAAACAAATCGGGTTACGGAGCAATACGGACTGAGTTTAAGCGAACAGGATGCACAATTGATTGTGGCAGAGCGCAGTCATGCCCTGCGGCAGTCACGAAGGGTAGAATTCGGTGAGGGAATTATGCCTAAGATTATTTATGAATTCTGCGATTCGGACTTTATTAGCCAAAGCAGTTATGTTGATACGCTGATCCGTTTGCAGGAAATTTTCTTCTTATATAAGAATGAGATGCAGGATGAGATTTCGGATGATGAACTGCTGCATTTCATGAAAGAGCAGTTTGACCGAACGTGTTATGGAGATTTGGATTATCTGGAGGGAACCTGCCTCGCAAATTTTGCGCAGGCAATCCGTGCGGGATATCGTGGGTATCGTGAGACGCAGGGGTATGGAGAATATGAAGAATTGGACGAAGTGAAACGGTGGGATTACGATTTGTATTGGGAGGCGCTTCATGAACTTTTTGGATAAGAATCAAATATCGATGGAAGAAATCATGCCGATCGTGGCGAAGCTGACAGAGCGCTACACGGCGGGGGACAGTACGTCTGTTACTTATGAAAAAGCGGAACAGTTGATGGGAGCAGTGCTCTATTGCATCCGCGAAGCGAAATATGCGGAAAAAGATGAGGAGGATAAGAGAGAAAACGGACATTGTGAGAATGAGCATTCAGTGCATGATACATCTTCGGATGAGGCGAAAAGTATAGAAAGACATACCGGAACAAGGAATCTTACGACGTGCTCGAAAGGAATGTCGGCGCAGCAGGCGTATGAAACAGGGTTAGACTGCGTGGAGAAGAAGGTCAAAGCGGCGCTTGCTTTGTATAATGATATGCAGACACAATTTGACAGCTATGGGAATCGCTGCCTGTATGATACCTTTGTCAAAGGTATACCGGAGTTCTTCAAGTGGTATGATATGCGTTTTGCGCCGCAGGACACGATTCTGACATTGGATTATCCCGTGCTTAAGGATTTATCTGCATATACGGGAATAGACCGCATCTATGAATATCTGCTCTGTATACAAAAGGAGCAGGAGTTTCTGCACGCTTTTCCCAGAAATGACGTGATAGATGCCCTTGAAAGATACAACCCGGCGCATGAGGATATGATTGACAATGTCTGTGGGGCTGTTGAGGAAGTGTTGGGCGGAAAGCGATGATTTTATGGAGCTTCAGAGTGAGTGCATGACATTTTCTATTAGGAAAATAAATCTATGTATGGTAATATGTATAGAAGAAGCTTCAAAGTGTATCAATCATCATAAGTAAATCATGTCAGCGAATGAAAGAGCAAAGACGTCATGGATCAAGGGATAATCAATGAACTTTATAACGGATATAAAACGGCATATATAGACGGAAGTGTGGCTTCTAACATAGCATACCGACCTCAATTTGTCTCAAATAATCACAAAGAGGGTAAAAAGGTGCTGTCCGCTATTGAAGATGAACTTTTGGTATGCGATCGTTTTCAGATTAGTGTTGCTTTTATTACAATGGGTGGAATCACGCCTCTGTTGCAGACACTTAAGGAACTGGAGAAGAGAGAGATTCCGGGTGAAATTCTCACCACTAATTATTTGAACTTCAGTGAGCCGGCGGCATTAGATAAACTGCATGATTTAAAAAATATTACGCTGAAAATGTATGACGTTGAGGCGGCAGAAGCTGATTTTCATACGAAAGGATATATCTTTAAGAAAGAAGAAATTTATCGTATTATCATAGGCAGTTCTAACATGACAGGCGCTGCGCTCACCAGCAATAAGGAATGGAATACAAAGATTATTTCTACGGAGCAGGGTGAAGTTGCAGGTGAATTGATAGAGGAGTTTGCACAGCTGTGGAAATCGGTTCACGCGCTAGAATATGAGGAGTTTTTTGAGGCTTATCAAGAGCGTTACCGAATTATAAAGAAGCAGCGGGAAATAGCAAAGCAGGAACTCATACCGTCTATAGAAAAATTCAGGTTGCGACCGAATGAGATGCAGCTCGGATTTATTCGTAATCTGCGTAAAATCATAGATTCTGGGGAGAAACACGCGTTGCTCATATCTGCTACAGGAACGGGAAAAACTTATGCTTCTGCATTCGCTATGCGTGAGCTTGGGTTTAAACGGGTGCTTTTCCTTGTACACAGAGGACAACTGGCAAGACAGACTAAACGGTCTTATGAGAAAGTATTCGGCAAGAATGTTTCTATGGGGCTTGTCGGCGCCGGGTATCGTGAATATGATAAAGATTACGTGTTTGCGACGGTTCAGACCTTGAATAAAGAAGAACATCTTACCCGTTATAAACAGGAGGATTTTGATTGCATTATTTTGGATGAAGCGCACCATAGTTCTGCGAATTCTTATCAGAAGGTTATGAGTTACTTTGCGCCCAAGCTCTGGCTTGGTATGACGGCAACTCCGGATAAGCGTGACGACAATGAGGAAGGCAGAAATATTTATGAGATTTTCCACCACCAAATTGCTTATGAGATCAGACTGCAACAGGCGATGGAGCAAAATCTTCTTTGTCCGTTTCATTATTTCGGGATCAGTGATCTTTCTATGGTGAAAGACAGAACGACTAAGACGACCAAAATGTCGGCGAAAGATTTCGGGCAACTTGTCTGCGACGAGCGTGTAAGACATATCGTCGAGCAGGCGGAGTATTATGGGTATAGCGGTGAGCGTGTGAAAGGGCTGGTGTTCTGCAGCCGCATTGATGAATCAAAGGAATTGTCTGATAAGTTCAATGAATTGGGTTACCGAACAATTTCTCTGAACGGTGATGCATCGGAGGAAGAGCGTATAGATGCTTTTGAGAGACTAGCGATGGACGAAAGAGATGTAACAGAAAGCAGACAGCCTTTAGATTATATTTTTTCAGTTGAGATTCTCAATGAGGGCGTAGACATCGTAGAAGTGAATCAGGTTATTATGTTACGCCCGACAGAGTCGCCGATTGTATTCATTCAGCAGTTAGGGCGGGGATTGCGTAAAGCGGAAGGAAAAGAATATGTTGTCGTCTTGGATTTTATCGGTAATTATACGAATAATTTTATGATTCCGGTTGCGCTGTCGGGAGACCGCACTTATAATGCGGATACCATTAGAAAATATGTGATTAGTGGAAACAGTACGATACCGGGTGTGTCCACGATACACTTCGATGAGGTAGCAAAGGATAAAATATTTAAATCAATTGATAAAATCCGTGGCATTAAGACGATTATAAAAGATAGCTACGTTTCTCTTAAAAACAGGCTTGGGCGGATTCCGTTTCTATTGGATTTTTATGAGAACGGAGAAGTCGATCCGCTTGTGATTATAAAGGAATACAAGACTTATTATGCGTTTCTTGAAGTGATGGAAAAGAACATGTATATTTGCTCCTTAACCGAGCAGGAAAAACTGACGTTAGAGTACTTGTCTAAAACTATTTTAAGCGGGGTACGCCCGTATGAACTGGAGATTCTAAAGGCGGCATTGATGAGCGATCAAGTAGCCGTTGAGAAGCTTCAAGAGGATTTTAAGATAAAATATGGCTATGATTTTAAATTGCAATATGTTGAAAATGCAATCGATGTACTACAGGGACATTTTGATAACTTCTCGGAATCTCAATGAATGAGATTCCAACCGAAAATTGACAACTGAATATCGTGCAGGAAAAGAAGTTT
>VSOA01000177.1 GCA_009774585.1 Lachnospiraceae bacterium | reverse complement strand
ACTGTAATTATTGTGGAAAAGTATAAAATAAATTTCGTCACATTTCACAATGGCTTATTGGGGGAGTGAACAGTAACGGCGGAGGAGAAGGAAGAGGAAGAGTAGAAGAGGATGCGTTGCCCTTATATCATGTTTGTGATAGAATAGGTTTCGATGACGCTTTACAAGACTAAGAGTAGAGCGACAGAAAGCGATGGGAAAGAAAACAGAGCGGAAACGGAATAAGGGACGAAGCAAGTGCAGAAAAAAATAGCAGTAATAAACGATATAGCAGGATTCGGGAGGTGTGCTGTCGCAGTTTCACTTCCGATCATCTCATATATGGGCGTGCAGTGCTGCCCGGTGCCTACGGCAGTTCTATCCAATCACATGGGATATCCGAATTATTTCATAGATGATTACACGGAACGCATGAAGGAGTATATTGACAATTGGCGACAGCTGGGACTTCGGTTTGAGGGCATTGCAACCGGTTTTTTGGGTTCGGTAAAACAGATTGAGATTGTGAAAGGATTTATAAATCATTTTTCACAGGAAGACACGATAGTGATCGTAGACCCGGTGATGGGCGATCATGGAAGATTATACTCTACCTACACAGAAGAGTTATGTGATAGAATGCGTGAATTGGAAGGGTATGCAGATATCACAACACCGAATTTGACAGAGGCATGCCGATTGGCGGATGTGCCCTATCGGGAAGGAGCATGGTGTAAAAAGGAATTGTACGCCATGGCGGAACGCATTGCGTCGCTTGGTCCGTCGAGGGTAGTGATCACCGGAATCCCGCAGGGAGAATTTATAGCCAATTATGTATATGAGAAAGGACAGGAACCACAGATTATCCGCACGCACAGAGCGGGCGCAGAGCGTTCCGGAACGGGAGATGTATTCTCCTCGATCATTGCCGCGGACGGGGTGAACGGCGTACCGTTTCATAAATCTGTGCGCAAGGCTTCGGGCTTTGTGAAGAAATGTATCGTGCGTTCAGATGAACGGGGAGTACCGAAGACTGACGGAGTGTGTTTTGAAGAAATATTATATCAACTCAGAAGAGATTAAAAAAGCGGGCATATGATAGATATGTCCGCTTTTGGCTCAATGTGATATGTAATACTCCAGTTCAAAGGGATACCCGTCTTTTTTATTCTGCTCGGACAAAGTATCTGTCTCTATGATGCAAAAGTTATCGTCCTTAATTACTTCTTTCATTTCCTCTTTTACAGAAGAAAAGTCTCCCATATGGGTAGAGATTCTGCGGCAGGCATAATCTCCTTTTGGCAAAGTATAGAAGGCACTTTCGTTAGCAGGAGCGTCGGGAGCAGATTTATTCGCACTATCCTGAGCCTGATTGAGAGTCAGGAACATATAACGCGCATAAGCGCCGTCCTTGTATTCGTGGAGTACACCGGACGGGTAGGAAGCTGTGATACCGTTTTGCTGGGCGGTGACAAACAGCTTCAGGATATGCTGGCCGTAGTACTTCGGAGTGTCCATTTCATCGAGCGGTACGATGAGCAGGCGCCGTTCTTCTATTGCATTGTGATAGAAACCGTCCGGCAGCAGGATGCCGCTCTTGCTTTTCGGAATCTTGGCCATACCTGTAACGGAACTTGACATATTCTGTAAGGTTTCCTGCAAAGTACCCAGACAGTGATGGATTTCCAGAATCTTTTGTTCAGCTAGGATTTTGCCGTCATAGAGTAGTTTCTGTAAATTGATGGAATCGTTTTCTACATAGTTATTCAAATCTTTAAGCGGGATTCCCAGCTTGATACAGACAGTAATCGCGTCAAGAAGATACAACTGGTCCTCGGTATAATATCGGTAATTGGTTTCCGTGTTGACAAATGCCGGTTTTAAGATGCCAATCTGGTCATAGTAGCGCAGTGACTTGATACTGACATTTTTTAGTTTTGATATTTTTCCGATAGACATATACTGACTCATTACTATAACATTCCTCCAATACGAAACTATACCCTATGGGAAGAGTTCGACAAGTCATATTTTGTCACATCTTTTTAGGAAAAACAACCCCTTTTGCGAAACTAGTGGCAACAAAAAAATCCGCATACAATATCATGTATGCGGATTTAGATCGTCATCGCAGGGCAGCGGTTTTTTAACCCATAGTAACCACTACATCATAGTTGGTTTTTCCTTTCTCATAAGGAACTACACAGCCGGATAGCGTCTTGCCGTCTACGGTGATAGACTTCACGCCCTTCTCAACATTGCAGGGGTTAACGACTTTGATGTTGTAAGTGCCTTCGCGGAACTTTCTGGTCAGTTCAAAATCGCCGAAGCCTTTCGGTACACACGGGTTGATGCTGAGACCTTGATGAGTCGGATATACGCCAAGGATGTGCTGGGACACATTGACGAATGTCCATGCCGCAGTACCCGTCAGCCAGCTGTTCTTGGCTTCACCCGGAATCTGCGCGTCAGCGCCGGCTACCATCTGGGAATATACATAAGGTTCAGTCTTGTGTATCTCGCTGATCTCCTCCACATAGGCAGGACATGTTTTGCGGTAAATTTCAAAAGCCCTGTCGCCGCGTCCGATTACAGTCTCTGCGATGGAAACCCAAGGGTTATTGTGGCAGAAGATACCGGCATTCTCTTTGTATCCCGGCGGATAGGAAGAGATTTCACCCAGTTCCAGATGATATCTGGTGTATGCGGGCTGCAGGATCATGACGCCATACTCGGTATCGAGTTTTTCTTTTACGGAGTCGAGCGCCTTCTGTGCAAGACCTTCCTCTACGCCGACGCCGGCAAGAGAACAGAATCCGTTGGATTCAATAAAAATCTGACCTTCTTCGCATTCTTTGGAACCAATCTTCTTGCCGTAGGCATCGTATGCACGTACGAACCAGTCGCCGTCCCAGCCGTCTTTTAAGATTGCGTCATACATTTTCTTCACTTCTGCGCGGGCGTAATCGGCTTCTGCCTGATCGTCCATCAATTCGCATAACTGGGCGTATTCCTCACCGTACTTAACAAACATTCCCGCGATAAATACGGATTCGGCAACGGGACCCTCGGAAGGACCGAATGTCTGGAAAGATTCGCCCGGATGCTCGGAGAAGCAGTTTAAGTTCAGACAGTCATTCCAGTCTGCACGTCCGATGAGCGGTAAGCTGTGAGGACCTTTATGGTTGACGATGTAATCAAAGGAACGTTTTAAGTGATTCATCAACGGTTTGGCGACGCTCATATCATTATCGAAAGGAACCATCTCGGTCAGGATGGATGCATCTCCACTCTCGCGGACATATGCCGAGGTGCCGGCAATCAGCCATAACGGATCATCGTTGAAACCGCTGCCGATATCGGAATTACCTTTCTTAGTCAATGGCTGGTACTGATGGTATGCGCTGCCGTCTTCAAACTGCGTGGATGCAATATCAATGATTCTCTGTCTTGCGCGGTCGGGAATCAGATGCACAAAGCCAAGCAGGTCCTGACAGGAATCTCTAAAGCCCATACCGCGTCCGATACCGGATTCATAGTAAGAAGCGGAACGGGACATATTGAAAGTTACCATACACTGGTACTGATTCCAGATATTGACCATACGGTCAACCTTATCATTGGAAGATTTTACATTGTACTTGGACAGCAAATCGTTCCAGTATGCGTTAAGTGCTGCGAACGCCTTATCAACATCAGCATCAGTCTGATAATTTGCCAACATCGCATCGGCAGGTTTCTTGTTGATGACATTGTGCGCTTCCCATTTATCATCCTCTGGATTCTCTATGTAACCTAAGACGAAGACAAAAGATTTCGTTTCGCCGGGAGCAAGGGACACATTAATCTGATGGGACGCAATGGGCGACCAGCCGCGTGCAATGGAGTTAGTGGATTTGCCGTTCTCCACAACTTCCGGATTAGCAGCGCCGCGGTATGCGCCTAAGAAAGCGTCACGGCTCGTGTCGAATCCGTCCACGGGAGTGTTGACGGAGTAAACTGCATAATGATTTCTGCGCTCTCTGTATTCGGTCTTATGATAGATGGTGGAACCGATTACTTCAACTTCACCGGTACTTAAATTACGCTGGAAGTTTCGGGAGTCATCGTCGGCATTCCAGAGACACCATTCTACATAGGAAAAGAGAGAGATGTCTTTTGCCGCGTCACTCTTGTTAGTAAGTTTGATCTGGCTGACTTCACAGTTGTCGTCCATAGGCACAAAAGTGAGAACGGAAGCTTCCAAATCGTTTTTGGCTCCGGTAAAACGGCTGTAGCCGATGCCGTGGCGGCATTCATAACTGTCAAGCTCCGTCTGAGTTGGTTTCCAACCCGGATTCCATATGGTATTATTATCCTTGATATAGAAATATTTGCCGTTGATATCGTTCGGCACATCGTTGTAGCGGTAACGCGTGAGACGCAGCAGTTTAGCGTCTTTGTAGAAAGTGTAACCGCCGCAGGTGTTGGAAATTAAGCTGAAAAATTCATTGCATCCCAGATAATTGATCCATGGTAAGGGCGTCTTGGGTGTTGTGATGACATATTCACGGTTGGCGTCATCGAAATAGCCGAATTTCATAATGATATTCTCCTTTTCTTAATTTAATATTGCGTTGAAATGAATACTTGCTGCGAAATACAGAAAACGATTAAGATAAAACATAAATCCGTATACCGTTCCCGCAAATAATTTGTGATAAAGACACATTGAACGGGAGATATACTATCAACATAATGATAAGGCAATTATACAAAAAAAGGTATACAAATGCAATAGGAATCACAATTTAAGGCTTTTTTTCAAAAATAATAGAAAAAAACGAAGAGAATCAAACAAAAAATAAAATTTATATTGCAAAATTTCCGTAAGTAAGATAGACTGTAGTTGCGAAAACGTTTAAGAGTTAAAGCGTTTAAGAGAATACTTATTTAAGAGAGGACGGGCTTGCAGTATGGTATCAATGAAAGACATTTCGGCGGCGTGCGGTGTATCTGTGGCAACTGTGAGCAAAGCGCTGAACGATCATGGAGATATCGGAGCGGCAACAAAGGAACGTATCAGACAGATGGCGAAGGAAATGGGTTATTTTCCTAACTCTGCCGCGAAAGCGTTGAAGACAAATCGTACATATAATTTAGGCGTGCTGTTTGAGGAAGAGGACCATAGCGGTCTGACGCATGATTTTTTTGCGAGCATATTGGACAGCCTGAAAAGCACAGCGGAGGAAAAGGGATATGACATCACTTTTGTCAATGGATGCAGAACAAGACCTAACAGAATGTCTTATCTGGAACATTGCCGATATCGGGGGTTTGACGGAGTGATTCTTGCGTGCGTCAACTTCTATGATGCGGAAGTGATGGAACTTGTAAGAAGCGATATTCCGACAGTGACAATCGACCATCTGTTTAATAATGTGTGCGCGGTTGTGTCGGATAATATCAAAGGTATTCAGGATTTGCTGCACTATGTATATGACAAAGGACATCGCAGGATAGCGTACATCCATGGCGCGGATTCTGCCGTTACACAGAAGCGATTATCATCTTTTTATAAAACGGCGGCGGAATTGGGGCTGGATGTACCGGATGAATATATACGGACAGCGGCATACCGAGATACGCAAGGTGCGTATGCCGAGACGGAAAAGCTGCTTGATTTGAAGAGACGGCCGACCTGCATCTTCTATCCCGATGATTTTGCATGCTATGGAGGAATGAATGCGATTCACGAGAGAGGACTGCGTGTCCCGGATGACATTTCCGTGGTAGGTTTCGACGGAATTCGGATTGCAAGACATTTAGAACCCAAATTGACTACACTACAACAGGACACGAAGCAGCTCGGCATGAAGGCGGCTGAGAAGGTGATCAATCTGATAGAACATCCGAAAGTTACGCTGATTGAACAGATTGTCGTAGAAGGTCAGGTATATGACGGCAATTCGGTAGCGGAGATATAAGGGGAGGATTGAAGAATATAGATGAACAGGGCATACTGTGGTAAACGGTATGCCCTGTTTGTCATATTGGCAAAAGAGCGAAAAATAACAAGGTGCGTATGTTTTTCTTAAATTTTCCAACAGTATGTAGAAGAATACACAATCCCATGATATAATATGCGCAGACTCAGCAGTCTGCGCTACAAGAATTGCGGTGCAATAAAAGAAAAACAAGCGGCAGGAGAAGGACAAAATGTCTGGCATTATATATGGTACAGAGAAAATCAGAGCATATGACGGACTCGTAAGGCTGTGCGAATACGCGGGATGCACCGAGGCATGGTGCGACGGAATGTGGAGTGAAATGTTATCCGACAGAGAACTGTATGATGAGTTTGTCTATTATCTGGAACACCACATGCCGTCGGATGCAATGAAAGTGCGCGGTTATTCGTTGACGGATTTGTATGTCTGGCAGATGGAGAGATATAATCTGCAAAGGGACTCCGGTAAGAATACAGAACAGTGTAACAAAGAGGCGATGATCCTGCAGGCTTTCCGGACGATGGCGGATATGAAGAAAAATCCGGATGCGTTCATACAAAGGATGAATGACGGGACGGGAATGGACAGGCTATAGTCTGATGCTGATATAGAGGAGAAAAGATGAATAAAGAGGAATTTATCGAGAAGCTGCAGCGCGCTTTGGCGGGTGGGTTGAACAGCGGTCTTGTTGCGGAGAATGTAAGATATTATCAGGAATATATTGACGCCGAGGTGCGCAAAGGGCGTAGGGAAGAGGAAGTCCTTGCCGGACTTGGAGATCCCCGGTTGTTGGCAAAGAGTATTATTGAGGCAAACAAGCATGCCGGAGAGAATTACGGTACGAATAGAGAGTATGATGAAGAAGTAGCAGACAATACACTAAATTGGCAGGCTGACGACGAACAGCCTCACATGAAGAGAATTATGCTGCCGGGATGGCTGATTATGCTGATCGCGACGGTAATCGTAGTGGTAATCATCGGCTTAGCTTTTTCCCTGCTCTACCTTTTTGCGCCTGTCATCATTGGCATTTTGATTGTAGTGCTGATCGTGAAGATTATTCAGGGCAATTCGCGGTGAACGAAAATACGGGCAGCTCGCAGTAATGGCTGCATATTTTAGAAAAATGCCTTTTCACAGGCATTTTTTTGATATGATTGGAAAGATTATTCGGAGACGGAGCATTCATGGAGAAAAAAAGAATTGTACAGGTTGTGATGCTGCTAATGATGATGGTGGTAGTCATGGGTTCATTATTTATTCAGAAAAAGATTAGAATCACGCCGAAACTTGCCGGAAAGTTTGAGATGACCGGTGTTGACGTGTCTCACTATCAAGGAACGATTGACTGGGCAGAACTGGCGGGGCAGGACTTGGATTTTGCGTTCATCAAGGCAACGGAAGGGAGCGGACATATAGATGAATGCTTCTATGATAATTGGCAGGAAGCAGAAAAGACTGCGCTTCGTATCGGTGCTTATCACTTTTTTAGCTTTGACAGTGATGGTGAAAGTCAGGCGGAAGCTTATATTGACACGGTCGGCAGCCTGAACGGGAAGATAGCGCCGGCGGTCGATGTGGAATTCTATGGTGATAAGGCGGATAATCCGCCGCCAAAAGATGAGGTGGTAAAACAGCTTGGTGAGATGCTCCGGAAGCTGGAAGAACATTATCAGACGAAACCTATCATTTATACGACTTATAAAGCATATGATACCTACATTAAAGGGGAATTTGAGGAATATCCGCTGTGGATCAGAAATGTTTATTACCAGCCGCTCTTTTCGTTAGGGGACAGATGGGTGTTCTGGCAGTATACGGATACCGCAGTTTTAGAGGGAGATGAAGGAACAGCACCATACAGTGATATGAACGTGTTCCGAGG
>VSOA01000176.1 GCA_009774585.1 Lachnospiraceae bacterium | reverse complement strand
GTATAGAATAATAGAGCACAACTGCTACAATTAAGATACGTTATTACAAAATAACGGATGCAAAAAAATTTCATTTATAAGTAAAAAGGAGGATGAAAATGAAAAAGTTAGTAGCATGTATGTTATGTGCATGTATGGTGTCCGGTCTTTTAGTCGGCTGCGGAAATGACGGCGGCACAGCAGGAACTGACACAAATGCAGGCACAACAGAAACAAGTGACAGCGATGCGGCAGCAGATACTGGCGAAAGTGACGCGGCAGAAAGTGACGCGGCAGAAAGCGAAGCAGCGGACAGCGGAAGCACATCATCAGGCGATGCTAATACCATTAACGTATGGGCGTTCACTGATGAGGTACCGGGGATGATCGAGAAATTTATCGAGGCACATCCCGATTTTGGATATGATATTAATACAACAATTATCGCTACGACAGACGGCGCATATCAGCCTGCTCTGGATCAGGCGCTGGCAGCAGGCGGCGCTGAGGCTCCCGACCTTTACTGTGCAGAGGCAGCTTTCGTATTGAAGTATACGCAGGGTGATGCAAGTCAGTACGCAATGCCTTATGCAGATTTGGGAATCGATGTAGACGCGGCTTTAAAGGAAGCGGATATTGCACAGTATACTGTTGATATCGGAACAAATCCTGACGGTAAGCTGGTTGGTTTAGGATATCAGGCGACAGGCGGCGCTTTCATTTATCGTCGTTCTATCGCGAAGGATGTCTGGGGAACAGACGACCCGGCAGAAATCGCTAAGAAGATCGGACCCGGCTGGGATCAGTTCTTTACGGCAGCAGAAGAGTTGAAAGCTAAGAATTACGGTATTGTTTCCGGTGATGGTGATATGTGGCATGCAGTTGAGAACAGTTCTGATACAGGCTGGATTGTTGACGGCAAGCTGAACATTGACCCGAAACGTGAGGAGTTCCTTGACTTGTCCAAACAGTTGAAGGACAACGGATATCACAATGATACGCAGGATTGGCAGGATGCATGGTTCGCTGACATGAAGGGCGAAGGCGAGAAGCAGATTTTCGGATTCTTTGGTCCTGCATGGTTGATCAACTATACAATGGCTCCTAACTGCGGCGGCGAAGCTGTAGGAGAAGGAACATATGGTGATTGGGCAGTATGTGAGCCTCCGATTGGTTTCTTCTGGGGTGGTACATGGATTCTTGCTAATAAAGATACTCAGAAAGCAGACGCTATCGGCGAAATCATTAAGTGGATTACACTGGACTGCACAGAGGAAGGTCTTCAGTATAAGTGGGCTAACGGTACATTAAACGGCGAAGGCGGTACAAAAGATGCTGTAGCGAGCGGTACGGTAATGTCAATGTCCGACGGTTCCGTAGATTTCCTTGGCGGACAGAATATGTTTGAGGCATTTGTTCCCGCGAACCAGTTTGCAAAAGGTACAAACCTGACACAGTATGATGAGACAATCAATACATACTGGAGAGATCAGGTTCGTGAGTACACGGCAGGCAACAAGTCCCGTGAGCAGGCAATTGCAGACTTTAAACAGCAGGTAGCTGATAATCTGGATGTTATTGTTGAATAATTGATTTATTCTCTTTATATAACATAAGCGGTATTGCATGGGAAGCAGGACGGACTGCTCAGACGTCCGTTCTGCTTTTCTTGCGTCACCGACATGATTGGGAAGGTGGATAATATGAAAAGTAAAAAACCGGGGTATGACAGATATGCGAAATACGGCTACATATTCAGCATTCCGTTTGTAGTTGCGTTTTTACTGTTTTCGCTCTATCCGACCGTTTATACGGCGGTCATCGGATTTACTGATTTAAAAGGGTTGGGAATGACGGACATACATTTCCTTACCGATGATTTATTCAGGAACTTTAAGACCGTATTGACAAGTCCGTCATTTAAACAGGCATTCAGTAATACGGTTGTAATATGGCTTTCGAATTTTATTCCGCAGATTTTCCTTGCGCTTTTATTGGCGGCATGGTTTACGGACAAGAGAAGCAAGGTAAAAGGGCAGGGCGGATTTAAGGTGCTGCTTTATATGCCGAACATCATTACGGCGGCGACGATTGCAATCCTGTTCAGCGGATTTTTTGGTTATCCGATGGGACCGGTCAACGACCTGTTAGTCAGATTCGGTCTGGTGGATAAGCCTATAGAATTATTGAGGAGTAAAGCGGTTGCAAGAGGCGTTGTAATCTTTATTCAGACATGGATGTGGTATGGTTCTACGATGATCACACTGATTTCCGGTATTCTTGGAATCAGCCCGGAGATTTTTGAGTCGGCTGAGGTTGACGGAGCCAACCGTGTGCAGACGTTCTTCTACATAACGCTTCCTAATGTGAAGACGATTCTTCTGTTTACGCTTGTTACGAGTTTGATTGGCGGACTCAATATGTTTGATATTCCGAAATTATTCCAGAACGGCGGACCCGATAACGCTACGCTGACCACCAGTTTGTTTATATACAATCAGGCATTCAGCGGAAGTTATATGTACAACAGGGCTGCGGCGGCAAGTATGGTTATGTTTGTGATTATCGGTATTCTTGCGGCAATCATGTTCTATGTCATGAGAGATAAAGATGAGGCACAGCTTAGGAAACAGATTAAACAGCAGCAGAAAGAATATAGGATGCGTCAGAAATCCGGAAAGGAGAATGCATAATGTTAAAGAATAAAGAGAACAGAATTATGAAGATTGTTATTTATGTAGTATGTATTTTCTTGGCGATTCTGAGTATCCTTCCTTTTTGGATTATGATTGTGAACGCTACCAGATCAACGACTGAGATACAGCAGCATGCAATCTCTTTGATTCCTTCGAAGTATATGTTGAACAACATTAAGATTCTGCTCGGTAAGAGTTTTAATCCGGCGGTCGGATTTATGAACTCGCTGCTTATTTCGATAGGTGCGACAGGTCTTGCGCTGTACTTTTCATCGCTGACAGCCTATGCGCAGGTTGCATATAACTGGAAGCTGAGAAATGCATTCTTCAGTTTTATTATGGTAGTCATGATGATTCCGGCGCAGGTAACAATGATCGGTTTCTATCAGATGGTATATAAGATACATATGACGAACCGCTTGTCAATGCTGATTCTGCCGGCCATTGCGTCTCCGTCCATGGTGTTTTTCATGAGGCAGTATTTATATCCGACGCTTTCCATGGAAATCGTGCAGTCTGCAAGAATTGACGGCGCGAAGGAGTTTATGATTTTTAATAGGATTGTGCTGCCGATTATGAAGCCGGCGATCGCGACGCAGGCGATCTTCAGTTTTGTGGCAAGCTGGAATAACTTGTTTACTCCGTTAGTACTTTTGACAGATCAGAAGAAATACACGATGCCGATCATGGTAAGTCTGTTGAAAGGCGATATCTATAAGACAGAGTACGGCTCTGTATATATGGGGCTGACCTTGACGGTATTACCGCTTATTATCGTATATTTCCTATTGTCTAAATACATCATAGCCGGCGTTGCGCTTGGTGGTGTGAAAGGATAGGCTATACTTCTTCGTGACGCAGTTTGTTACGGTATTCTGTAGGAGAACAGTTTGTATATTTGCTGAAACATCTGCTAAACGATGTCAGATTGTTGAAGCCGATTCGGAAGGCAATATCCGTGACCGGGAGATTCATATCTGCCGTGAGCATGGACTGGGCAGCCTGAATACGTTTATGACATAAGTAATTATGGAAGGTCGTATTGGTGTGCTGCTTGAACAGCCGGGTAAAATGATATTTTGAAAATCCGATATAATCTGCCGCCTGCTCCAATGTGAGGTTATCTGCATAGTGAGCGTCGATAAAATTGAGCAGGTTAGCGAACATTTCATAATTTTCCGGCTGTTTACTGTCTGAAGAATCGGTTTCTTTATTTGAATTTTTACAAAAATAGTTAACCCCAATGGTCATAAAGATATCCAATAAAATCGAGTAGATGGATGTTTCCCAGAAAATTTGATGAGAAAAGTACGTTTTTGCCATTTGCATCAAGGAATCGTATATATGCTGATAGATTTCGGGGCGTGAAGACGCCGTGCACAGATATGGCTCCATCAGAATAGGATCGAGCATCTTATAATCTTGAAAACACTCCATCATATTGACGTCTATAAGGTAAATGAAACGTGCGCCGTAAGGCTGGCTGTGAAGTTCGTGCAGCATAAAAGGAGGGATGATGAGAATATCCCCGACATTCAGAGTGTACGTTTGGTTGTTTGCAATGACGATATATTGGTTTTCCGCGCAGACGATGATTTCCAAAGCGTCGTGGTAATGGTTGGCATAGCCTTCGGCCTGATTGTTGTACCAGATGCGCAGATGGGACTCGGGGATGAAATCAACATATTCCTGTGAACCGTTTAACGAACGTTCTATGAAATTGGCGACGGGTTGTTCAAAGTTGGGTGGGGTAAAACTCTTGTCTGATTCCATATAGCTGCTCCTATGATGGCATTTGTGATGCCCGTGACGACAGATTAATTAATGAGTATTAACGTTCCTATTATATCGCATTCAAAATAAAGTCGCAATAAGTGATAACCGCAGGATAAAAAATAATAAGCGAAAGATGAAATAATATGATACTATGGAAGGGCAGTATTTGGCATGTAATAGGTGGAAAATATTCGGAATGAAGAAGATTAGACAGAAAGGATAAGGACAGTATGAAAAGAGAAGAAGCAAGGCGCAGAGCAGAAGAACTTGTAAGTCAGATGACATTGGAGGAACGTGCCGGGCAGCTTAGATATGATGCACCTGCGATTGAGAGACTGGGAATTCCGGCATATAACTGGTGGAGCGAAAGTCTGCACGGTGTAGCGAGAGCGGGAATCGCGACCGTATTTCCGCAGGCAATCGGTATGGCGGCAGCTTTTGATGACGAGCTGATAGAGGAGATTGCCGGTTGTATTTCGACAGAAGGCAGAGCAAAGTACAATGCTTATTCGGCAGAAAATGACAGAGATATCTATAAAGGACTTACATTCTGGTCCCCGAATGTCAATATTTTCCGTGACCCGAGATGGGGACGTGGACATGAGACTTACGGCGAGGATCCTTATCTGACGTCCAGACTCGGCGTGGCGTACGTTAAAGGGCTTCAGGGTGACGGCGAGGTTTTAAAGGCGGCGGCATGTGCAAAACATTATGCGGTACATTCGGGACCGGAAGCGGTACGCCATGAATTTAATGCGACTGCCACTGCGAAAGATATGGAAGAAACATATCTTCCAGCATTTGAAGCGTTGGTGAAGGAAGCGCATGTAGAGGCGGTCATGGGTGCGTACAACAGAACGAACGGCGAACCGTGCTGCGGAAGCAAGACGCTGATGAAGGATATTCTGCGTGACAGATGGAAGTTTGAAGGGCATTATGTATCCGACTGCTGGGCAATTTTGGATTTCCATGAGCATCATATGGTGACTTCGACACCGGCGGAATCGGCGGCTATGGCGCTAAATGCCGGCTGTGACTTAAACTGCGGTGTTACCTATCTGCATCTTTTAACGGCATACGAGCAGGGACTGGTTACCGAGGAGGCAATTACGGAGGCGGCGGTACGTCTGTATACGACCCGCTATCTGCTTGGATTGTTTGACAAGACGCAGTACGATTCAATTCCTTATGAGGTTGTTGAATGCGAGGAACATATGGCGCTGGCGGATAAGATTACGAAGGAAAGCATTGTTATGCTGAAGAATGACGGTATCTTACCGCTTGATGTCAACAAGATTAAGACCATTGGCGTGATTGGTCCCAATGCTAACAGCAGAAGGGCTCTGATGGGCAACTATCACGGGACGTCTTCCGAGTATGTGACGGTGTCCGAGGGAATTCAGAGATATACGGCGGGTAAGGCGCGAGTATTATACTCGGAAGGATGCGCGCTGTTTGAAGATAAGACGGAGAATCTTGCGCTGCAGGGAGACAGACTGGCGGAAGCAAAGATTGTGGCAAAGCACAGCGACGTCGTGATATTATGTCTCGGTCTGGATGAGACGCTTGAAGGAGAGGAAGGCGATACCGGGAACAGTTATGCTTCCGGCGATAAGACGGACTTGCTGCTTCCGAAGTGCCAGAGAGATTTGATGGAGGCTGTTGCTTCTGTGGGCAAGCCGGTGGTGTGCTGTATGATGACCGGAAGCGCCATTGATTTAAGCTATCCGTCCGAACATTTTAATGCCGTTATGCAGTTGTGGTATCCCGGTGCAAGGGGCGGAAAGGGCATTGCCGATATCCTTTTCGGAGAGGTTTCACCTTCCGGTAAATTGCCGGTTACGTTCTACAACGGTTTAGAACAGCTTCCGGACTTTACGGATTATGCGATGAAGGGAAGAACTTATCGCTATATGGAAGATAAAGCACAGTATCCGTTCGGGTTCGGACTGACTTACGGTCAGGTGGAAGTGAAAGCTGCGGAAGTCAGCGGCGTGTCGGATGAAAAGGATAGTTTCGGACTGCACGATGTGAAAGTCAAGGTAACAGTCGTAAACAACGGCGCTTACGACACAGATGACGTGGTAGAAATTTACGTGAAGAATACGGATTCTGCCCATGCGGTAAAGAATCCCGCATTATGTGCATTCAAGAGAATCCATGTGAAAGCGGGTCAGAGCATGGAGACGGAACTTACCGTTTCCGGCAGAGCATTTACAGTGGTTGACGATAGCGGAGTGCGCAAGGCGGACGGCAGCCATTATAAACTGTATGCCGGTACGACACAGCCTGATGCACGTAGTATTGAATTGACCGGGACTAAGCCGGTGGAACTGGATGTGTGTCTGGCGTGATACAGTTTAGGATTTACCTTTTTTGATGTGGAGCGTTGTTTCATAATCCTTCAGGGAGGCGATGGCCTGCGGAGCGAGAGGGAACAACGCGATCATATTAAATACTGTCATCAGCCCGACGCCCAGATCGCCCAAGTCCCATACAAAAGTATAGGCTGCCATGCCGCCGACAAAAAGCATGACGAGGGCAAGGATTTTATACAAAGTCTGAGACAGCCAGTTGTCTCCGCACAGATAGGAGACATTGGAGCGGGCGTAGAAAAGAATGCCGATAAAAGTTGAGAAACTGAACAGCCACAGGATGGCGGCAATAAATATGACGCCAAAATATCCGAGATGGTGCTGCATGGCGGTCTGCAGAAGGTCCATACCTACAAGACCGTTTGTTAATTGAACCGGAGCAAGCAGCATGATCATGGCGGAACAACTGCAGATTACGAGGGTGTCGATGAATACGCCAAGCGCCTGAAGCAGACCTTCCTTTGCAGGATGGCTGATATCGGCCGCTGCAGCGGCACAGGGTGCGGAACCGGAACCGGCTTCATTGGAGAATAACCCGCGTTTGGCGCCATTCATAATGACGGCCCCGAACCCACCGGCTACTGCCTGCCGCAGTCCGAATGCCTCCGAGAATATCTGGCGGAACACGGACGGCAGCAAAGATGCATTCATTATGATAACGAATATTGTGATAGCAAAATAACATGCTGCCATGAAGGGAACAAGAATATCCAGTACCTTCACGGTGGCATTTTTGCGCAGAACGATTATTGCGGAAACGACTACCAGAACGATGGTCGTATACAGAGGCGGAATGTGAAACGCATTCTCAAAAGCCGAAGACACGGAGTTGCCGATGACCTGACTGATACCGCACCAGCAGATTAAACCGGACAAGGCAAATAGGACAGCAATAAAGGAATGCTTGCGCTTGCTGTCTTTTTTGACAAAAAGATGATGGATATAGTATGCCGGGCCGCCGCGGTATCCCCCGTAAAGAGGGTCTTTTTCCTTATGAAGCTGGGCCAGAGGGCCTGCGATGAATCCAGTGGAAGAACCGAGCCGGCCAATAACCCACATCCAGAAGACTGCGCC
>VSOA01000175.1 GCA_009774585.1 Lachnospiraceae bacterium | reverse complement strand
AGTATAGATGAATTTAAAAATATGGATTACTATCTGTTTTGCGACACTCAATTACATGAGGGAGCAGGAGGCTTTAAGATGAAACCTTGTATCATCAGTAGTGAGACGCAGACGATTGAAGAGGCAAAAGAACTGTATCAGGAGTTTAAGGAAAAACTCCCATTAGAAACAGAACCAGATGAAGAGGGTGAGGAAGACAACGTTACCTATGTTTCGTCGGATTGTAAATGGGTCATAACGAATAAGTGGAGCGAATACAAAACGATAAGTACACAAAGGCTGTTTTATGAGAAAGATAGGGTAAATGAGAAAGTAACTGAAACCAGAGGAGGTGTTTATCCGATTCTGGTTGTGAAAGACGGAGAACGGTACAAAGAGATGGATGAGGAGCAGTATGCAAAACTGTCAGAAATATCATGGATAACTTTTTATGATGGGGGATATGACAGTTTCAAGAAGATTAATCAGGAAGGGGATCTGCTGACAGAAATCAAGGACGATTACAAGCAGCTCACCATAAGGAGAATAGAAGACGGGACAGAACAGTGGAGTTTTTCACTGCAGGGGATAAGGGAAGAAGTGGAGAGGATGAGGGATGATATACAGGCGGGAGGCACAATCTTGGTATCTGTCTGCCAGTTTGAGGGAGATGAGAACGAAGGGTGGCTGACTGTTCAGGCGGGACCGTCTTCCTTTTTTAGGATTGCATATCCTTCAGGAGAGGTAACTTATCTGGGAGAATATATGTATGCTGCGTGCTTTAGTCCGGATGGAAAATATGTAGCATATTCAGATGTTGATTATGACAATAGGGTTGACATGGAGCCGGAGGAGAGGAAGCAGATGCCTCCGCAGGGCATTTATGTCATGGAAGTAATGACAGGAAAGACTGCGTACATATATTGGGATCCTTCCAAGAATCCAGAAGAAGGCTTCATGGAATATAGGAATTTTATGTGGATTGAGAAAGAAGGCTTTGAAGAATACATGAGCGATATGCGCAACAAAGAATGAAGAAAGGCATGAGTCAGTATGGAACACATTTACCCAACCTTTGAACGTGGAAGAATCATGAAAAAAGAATCTCTGTGGGCATTGCGGGATTATTCTTACAACGCACTGAATCTACAATATAAGGAGTATGCAGATGGCATTATAAATGGCTGTAACATAGACGTAAAGGGAAATGAGCTCTGTGTCGGGGAGGGGTTAATTAAATGTCAAGGATTTATCTATCTGATTGCGGCACAGAGTTTTCCGTATCGTGCAACGAACGAATTGCAGTATCTTAAATTTATTGCGCTGGACAGACTGGAATTGCCTGATTATATCAAATATGTTACGGAGATACGATTAGATGATAAGAAGCCGCAGGGTGATGCTGAAATAGAATTGTGTAGATTTAAACTGCGGGAAGGGTCGGAGCTTCGGAAGGAATACAAAGATTTCTATGATATCCGGACAGAGTTTGACACGGTCAATTTAGCGGATGCAGTCTGGAGTAGCCGCGGAGGTGCCACTCTGTCCCGGGAAGTTACCGATGCATATGCGCATTATGTTTTAGAATGTAGTATGGTGGAGAGCATTGATATGCAGTTTGCTTATCTTGCGCTTCAGAGCAGGGAAGCAGTGAACAGAGAAATTCTTGAGGATTATCTGGCGAGGAGAGGCGCAGAGAATATAGGCAGCGGTAAATGGACTAATGACAGAATGTTTGCGGAATTGGATAGGATTTTGCAGGTGATTCGCAGTGGGAAGAGTAGCAAGGACAGACAAGAGACAGGCAGAGCAGACAGGATAATTATTTTGGATTAGTTAGGAGGCAGTATATGGAAGACGTGATTTTGTTGGGACAGTTACAGGTAAATTGTAATTTTAAGTACAAAACCATACTGAGTTGCCACCTATATATGCAGTATGGAGAGATGGCGAGAATGGAAGTTTCCTGCGTTGTAAATTATAATGAAGCGTACAACATGTTGTGCCGGATGAAAGAACAGCAGCTTGAATTGATTGGGCAGGATGAGAAGGGCAGACAGGAGTCTCTGTTTAGCGGATTGATTGACAGTGCAGAACTTCGAAATGTAGGAGATTATACGGTGCTGGAACTTAAGGCAGTTTCGTATATCTGGCAGATGGATATTGAGAAGAAGTCCAGATCTTTTCAGAATATCAGCAGGACATACAAGGATATTACTGAAGAGGTGACGAAAGAGTATTCTTTTAAAACCAGATGGAATATGCCGGACAGAGCAATCACCTGTCCCTTGATTCAATATCAGGAGACGGATTATCAGTTTATTCGCAGGATTGCCAGCCATTTAGGGGGCAGATTATTATCGGAAGATTACGGAAATAAGAAGGAAGTCAGCATAGGACTGCCACAAAAGTCAGCTTGGCAGATAGACCTTGAGCAGCATAAATATGTCGAACTTTTGTACAAAAAACCGGGGAGGACTTCTGTGCGAGACAGAAGATGTGGATATCGGATATATGGCAGGGAGTTTATCCGGGTGGGTGAAAAAGTGATGATTCTCGGTAGAGAGTATAGTGTCATGACCTGTGAAATTTCGTTAAAACATAACAGTATAGAAACCTGTGTCAACGTATATCCGCTGGAATGTTTTCAAGCGGATAAGATACAGGCGGATCGACTGAAAGGTGTGGTGATTGAAGGAGAGGTGCTGCAAACAAAAGGGGAGGTCTTACGTCTGCATCTGGATATTGACGACGAACAGGATGTAGCGACAGCTTATGATTACCCGTGGCGACCGATTATCGGGAACATGCTTTATTGTATGCCGGAAAAAGGGACAAAGGTCGCACTGTATTTTGATAAAAATAATGAAGAAAATGCGAAAGCTATTTACAATGTGCGGGAAAATGGAGAGTACTGCGAGGAACTGGCAGATTATAATAACCGTTATTTTACGTCGGATAGTGAGAAACGCTTATATATGAAACCTGCAGAGATGGGATTCTTACATATGGAAAACCAGAACGCGGAAATAGCCATATCGGACAGCAGTATGTTGCGTGTGAAGACAGTGAACAAGATATCCATTCTGGCAGAGGGGCAGGTTCAGCTTCAGGCTAAGTCTGTCACGGTGACGGCACCCAAGGAGGCTACGTTTGTCAGAAAGGACATTACGAGACCGACAGTGATTAACATGTGCAATGCCTTTGATGCAATCGGCTGTACAGGTAATTTTGCAGCGACTCCACAGATGATAGCTAAGAAGAAAAGACAGTCGGTTTTTCAGGCGGGAGGTAGTCCGGCACTGCCCGAGCAGAGAGAGGAGAAATATTTGCTGGATGGTGTAATCGTCAATGTTCTGGCGAATATTCCGGCAGGAGATTTCGGAAGTACAATTATGGGAGCGGTGGCGGGGAGTATGCCAATCATTACTAAAGTCGGAAAATAGTGAAAGCAAGGCAGGGTACAGCCTTCAAGTATGAATGGAAGGAAGGTAAGGCATATGAGTGAAAGTGTCAAAATAGGTGGTATTGGGAAAAATCCCGCTATTGATAAGATAAACAGTTTAAATACCATTGATATAAAAAATTATGCTGCCGGTAAGATGACTCAGATCATATTAAGCGGACGTCCCGGCGGCGGTATAGCGCATGTGAGGGATATATCGGTTTCTTTTGAACAAGTGGATTGGGAGGGAAAGTCTAGTGATGGAGTACAGAGAACAAGCCGGATGGCAGGAATTAAGCTGTCTGGCGGGCAGGATACAGCTAAAACTTCCGGAAAATTATATGAAGCCGTCGGACGAAGTATTAACGGTGAAGTTTCCCGTCAGTCCCAGACCGCAGGAAATATATATCAATCCGGAAGGAAACAGGATTATTACATTCAACTTGCTGGACAAGCCTTTACAGGAGATGCAGGTATATCCGGCAATAAAGGAGATGCAGAGACTGATTAGCCATGCATATCCGGAAAGTATACGGTTATGGGCTAAAGAGCTTAAGGCAGATGCGGGCATAATTGGCTGGTTTGCTTTTGTTACGGGAGGAATCAAAGAGGACAGTATGCATTGTATGTTTATTCTCCCAGTGAATGATAATATGATGCTTGGGAGCTATCATTTTCCGGCGGAAGGAATGGAAGAAGACCGAAGGGTTTTTGTCGAGATATTAAAGAGTATACGGTTAGATGTATTGGCAAACTCATGAAGGCAGGGAACAGTGAATGAAGCGTAAGTATGACCGCAGAGAAGATATCCTTCAATTTATACGACCGTATATGGACGAATGTTTCCAAGTTTCCTGTCGAGAGATTCAGAGGAAACTGGAAGAACATGGGAATGTGATGTGGAATGAGCTACGAGAAATAATACAGGAGATGCTTGTACGCACAGTCGATATGCAGAAAAGAGGTTGTAAGGGAAAGATTGCATATTTTGTATGCAGTTTCCTGCAAAGCAGCGTTTATATTAGGAAACTCATGCTTCGTATAGAGACATTGGATGAGGGATTTTATTTGGATGAACAAGAAGCGGGGGAACATTATTTTCTGTGGCTGCTACAGGATAATTATCAGGAAGACTTAGAGTTTCTGCATCAGAAAGTATATGAGGAGTTTATACGAGTTCAGAACTATGAGCTAGAGGAAGTTAACGTGGCGTATACGGAATATTATGATGCCCTTATTTGTAAGGTTATTCAAAACTTGAGTTGCCTGATTATGCGTACCGTATCGGAGAGCGGAACTTGTCTTTCGGATGGTTTCCAAATAGTTTATGGGGAATATATGGGAAGCGCAGCGGTTTTATGTACGAAGGAGAAAATCTAAGATGAAGTATTTCCTGATTGAAACAGATGAAAAGAACAGGATTCCTTACAATATTAATAAGAATAGGGCGATTGATCTCCGTTTGCTCACTAAAGAGGATATCGACAGATTAAGCATGTGGAACGTTGTGGAGATGGAACTGCCGATGGAAGTTTTTTTCCCGGATTTAATATGCAGTCCTTTTGTGATGGTATCGGACACTATCATGAAAACTATTCTCATGTATCATCCGGATATTTTGTATCGCGGAATCAAGTTGTGGCATAAAGAAAGCGGAACAAATGCAAGTTACTTTATTTCGATTCTGGATGAAATTGAGTGTTTGTCAGAGGAAACGCAATACAATTCAGTAGGAAACAGGATTGAAAAACCGATACTTAGTCAAAAGAAAATCGGTGAAGCGGCAGTATTTAAAATAAGCGGCTATGATAAAAAGTGTATTGTCGGAAGGCTAGATTTCGTGGAGAGCATACTGCGTCGAGGCATAAGGGGAATCAGGCTAAAGGAAGTGGAAATTTGACAGGTCTAAAATGGATTGGGAATTATTTTGATGAGAGTGAGTATTATGATGTTGATGATATTACAGCTTTGCGCTTTATAAATGGATATCTAACTGATATATGAGAAGAGAGATGATTTAATCAGTGTTCGGGAGACGGAAAACTGCAAATAGTAGAAGTTTCTTTTATCAAAGTTAAGTTGAATGATGGGAAAGACGTGGAAATGGATCCGAAGGAACTTTATGAAATATTGGAAGAAATTGCATTATTTCATGAGGAGGAATATTACCTTTGGACTATTATTGCAGAAGATGGTGAGATACATATTGTGAATACTGAGAGGGACGATAAAGATAGTGATGACTAGGCAAAACTTCTGTACTCGGAGAAGAAGAAACAAATGGCATAACAAAATCACAACTCTTCCATAAGGGCAGACTATAGATGGCAAAGGAAGGTTTTATATTTAAAAAGCGTTAAGTATTTTTTACATATAAGGAATTTGTGAAATCGTTTTACTGGGATTAAAACAAGATATTGGGGAGAATGAAGAAAGACTATGAAGCAGGCTGCCTATCCGGACAAACTTATATTAGAGCTCAGAAGAAAATGCAGACAAGAGCAGCCGGATGCGCTTGTGGGGGAACAAAAGGAATTTAAGAGAGTGATATTGTGTGATGGACTATGTACAATCAGACTTCCGTCATACATGCACGCTATGAAGCAGAGGGAACGCCTGATCAAATATAGAAATGCCATGATGCCTGAGATAATCATAGCGGATGGAAATTCCGATGCAACATTTACATTCAGTCCTGCCGGACAAGCGGATGAAATGCAGAATCTGGAACAAGGGGTGGAAAGACTGCGGCAGGATATGCAGAAAGTATGGAAACAGGCTGTTTTTTACGATATGGGAACAGTTAAGACAGGAGAAGTTCCAGTGTCATGGATGGACTGTAAAACATTCTGCTTAGACGGAAGTCTATACTGCTTACTTTTTCTTTTTGAGATACAAGGACAACTGATTCTAGGAAATTTTCATTGTAGTTTTTCCAAGTACGACAGATGGAAACCGACGGTACTCAGAGTGCTGGAAACCATAGAGGAAGAAGGAGGATATCATGAGAGACTATCAGCTAAAGATTGAGCCGTTTGAATATGTGGCGTTACAAAATGTGGAGATTCATAAAGGTCTTAACTGCCATGCGGATGCCAAAATCAGTATACGGATAAAAGATGATAGGAAGGAAGAATATCTAAGTATACTGGCTGCAGATACATGGCTGAAAGTGACTGCGGAAGGAGAGACGGGAACGAGCGCAGTACTTTTTTATGGTATTGTGACTGGCTTTGCCATGGGACAGGATGGGTATGAGACGATACTTCGATTGGAAGCCAAGAGCGGCACTGTATTAATGGATGATAAAGAGCATTACAGAGTATTTCAAAATAAGGACACGATATGCAGCCTGCTTTTTCACAAAATAACCGACACTTATAAAGAAGGAAAGGTGAACTATGTGGAGGGGGAGAGTGATAGGACGGAGGGCGTGTTGATGCAGTACCGTGAGACAGACTGGGAATTTTTGAAACGCCTTGCGAGTCTGCACAACAGGTATATCGTATCTGATGCATTGCAGAAGGGATGTTGCTATACAGTCGGATTGAAGGAAGGCATAGAGCAGAACCGGAAGTCATCGGATATTACGCTTGCGTTGGATGCCTGTGAGTATCAGCAGAAGGTGCGCAACGGTGTAAAGGACTTGCAGATGACGGATATGTTGACCTTGTCTGTCACTGACAGGGAAATCTATCAACTGGGCGATTTCATGATATATGAAGGCGGAAAGTACTATATCTATGACATCAGGACGCGTTATATAGGAGCTGAATGTGTACATGAGTACTGGCTTAAGAGAAAAGAAGGATTGCAGACACTTCCGGCACAGCATCAGGGAATAGCGGGATGTTCTTTTGAGGCGGAGGTCACAGGAGTGCAGAAAGATACCGTGCAGATTGATATAGAGGGGGATGAATGGAAGGCGTTCGATGGAAAGAAATGGTTTGCTTATGCTACGGTATATTCTTCTCCGGACGGAACAGGGTGGTACAGTATGCCGGAAGTGGGAGACAACGTGCGATTGTATGTGCCAGACGAGGAAAACAGATGTCTGGTGGTTAGTTCCGTACATAAAGAAACTGACGCTGCAAGGCAGAATCCGGATTATAAATCTTTTAAGACAAAGTATGGAAAGGAAATACTATTTACGCCGGATTCAATTCTGATGACAAATAATCAAGGAATGATGGTAGAGATGAATGATAAAGAAGGCATTACGGTGACGAGCGATAAAGATATACTGATTCAGGCAGAAGAAAACATGACAATAGCCAGCGGTTCCGCATCTCTGCTGATAGCGGCGGAAGATATCGTACAGGTGAGACAGGGTGGAACAACAATGACACTGAGTGATGATATATATTTTACTGGTGGGGAGTTTAGGATACAGTAGCAGCTTAGAAGAGTGAAATTTTACTGGCATTAAAGTCTTGTCAAGAGTAAAAAATTTATAAGAAAACAGTGTAAGAGCAGA
>VSOA01000174.1 GCA_009774585.1 Lachnospiraceae bacterium | reverse complement strand
TACACGCCGCCTACCAAAATATCTTCACGGATGACGGCGCTCTCGACCGAAGCAGTATTGATATCCTGTCAACCTGCAACTCCATCAAATCCAAGCTGGATGAGATGTCACAGGCTGGATTTGAAGTGGACTATTCCGCCTTCGAAAATTTCGTCACGGTACTGCGTAACTCCGAATCCGAGGCGGACGATGTTAACAAGGCTTTCGACTCCCTCGCCACATCCATCACCGACGCGGCATTATCCGGCGCGGAAGATTTCGAGACCATGAAGGCAGCGCTGGAAGACCTTGGTGTTGTCAATAATGAAATGGTGGCATTTGACGCTTTGATTCGCAATACAGAAGCGTTAAAAGAAGCCGGACTTGATCTATCAGAAGCAACCTATGACGACATCGAAGCATTTGTAAAAGGAATTGGGATCACTGAGGACTATGGTCAGGCGGTAAACCTGCTAAAGATGCAGAAGATCCTATGTGCAGAGAGTCCCCTTGATACTTCCGGGGATATCATGAACCTGTACCTGTTAGCCAATGCCGCCGGTATCGCCACCGACTCCATCCTGCAGCTGATGCGCCTGAATGCAGACTATGATAAAGCGTCCGCGGAAGGGAACACCGCTGCTTCCCTCGTTGCCCTTGGACAGATGGAAGTCGTTAAACAGAAAATACAGAACCAGTTTGCACACTTAGGGGACAACGTTGACTTCACCACTATCGGAGGAGGCACATCAGCCGCCGGCAATGCAGGCAGGTCTGCAGGCAGGTCCTACAGGGACGCACTGAAAGAAGAACTGGGTGAACTCGACAGCATCATCTCCGGCGTCACCAGATCGATCGACGACCAGATCAGCTCGGTCAATGAACAGAAAAGCACTGCCCTTGATGCACTGGATGCTGAAAAGAACGCTCTCGAAGAAACAAAAGATGCCGCTGTGGAGGCCCTCGAGGCAGAACGCGATGCACGTTTAGAAGTAATTGAAGCACAAAAAGAACAGCTTGAAGAACAGGTAAGCCTGATCGACAGGCAGATTGAACAAAAACAAAAGGAAATCGATGCCACCAACGATGCCGTCGATGCCAGACAGCGTGAAATAGACCTGCAGAAAGCGCAGTATGAACTTGAACGGATGCAGAACCAGCATACCATCCTGCAGTACAGTGAAGCCGAAGGAATGCACTATGTACAGGACACTTCTGGAATACGCGACGCCAAGGAACAGGCGGACGAAGCTAAGCGGCAGATTGAAATTGCCGGGATTGAGAAAGAAATCGATCTACTAGAAAATGAAAAAGACCTGATCCATGAGCAGATCGACCTGCTTGACGAACAGACCGAACTCATCAATACCTTCTACGATGCAGAAATCGAAAAAGTGGAAAAGTTCTACGATGACCAGATCCGTGCCATTGAAACCCGGCGGACAGCAACAGAATCACATTTTGAATCTGTCATCCGGAATCTCGAGGATTCCAAAGCAAAGTATGAGGAACTGACTTCTGTCGTGGACAAAGCGGAACTGTCTGCCAAGTTAAAACAACTGGGGATCGATGAAGAAGCCCTGCTTAGCGGCTCGGAAGAAGAATTCCGGAAACTCAAAGATACATATATGGGTATCGTCTCCCAACTGAATGAGGGAAATGATGCGGTTATGACAAGCATGCAGTCTTTATCCGGTTTCACCGACACTGCATCCCAAACAACTGCTATCGCATCTGATGTAGGAACAATCGCTGACGGATTGAACCGAATCCCCGACAGCCAGACCATTACGAATCTATCCGACGCATTTGACGCCCTCGCAGAATCCATCAATAAGGTTGCCGCTGCACTCGGTCTGAGCAAAGAAGCCGAGATCGGTACGCTCGCACAGGCAATCTTGAACCTGAACAATATCCCGTTAGATGATGCGTCAAAAGGCATCCTTGCATATTTCACAAACCTAAAGACTGCCATTGATTCCGTAACTTCCGCAATAAACGGCGGTGGCGGCGAATCCTCCGACAACGAAGGTCAAGGCGGCTCTCCCGGTAAAGGCGGCGAAACCAGAGGCAAAGATTCCAAAGGTGGCGGCGGTGGCTCACTCGCAGATGCCATCACATCAATGGGTGAAACTGCTGCTGAAGTAATCGGTGAAGCCGATGCAGAAGGCGACGGGACCGTAATTGGTGAATTTGGCTCTTTGAAAACAGCCGTAGACAACGTCACTTCCGCTGTCGGAACCGGCGAATTAGAAGACGGTAATAACAAAGGCGGCGACAAGACAAAAGCCGGCGGCAAATCAAGAAGTAAAGATGAGGACAGCGGCGGTCTGACAGGTTCCATTGTTAACCTTGGCAAAACTACGGAGGAAACTCTGGGTGAGCCCGGCGGCGATGGCATCATTGGAAGATTCGAGCAGTTCAAAGAACCAATCAGTGAAGCCGCCGGACATGTGCAAAGTATATCCGACGGTCTTGATGCCATTGACGGCAAAGAAGTAGAATGCACCATCACAGTAAACGTAAACCAAACCGGCGGTGCAGATATGGGCGGTGCCGTACTCGGTAAAATGAATCTGGACAGCACATCTCATAGTGCTAAGTTCGGTAAATCAAATGCTAACGGAACCGGTAAGAACAAGGGTCTTCCGAAAGCAGAAAGAAATGCTCTGATATCTGAATACGGACAGACGGAATTGACGGTGTTTCCAAACGGCAATACTGTCCTTACAAGTGAACCTACCTTAATGGATCTGCCCAAGGGAACGGTTATTTTCAATGAAGATCAGACCAAGCAGCTCATGCGAAGCAAGGTCCATATCGGTGACACTGCACATACCGATAATACAACAGTCAATATTCAGCCGCCTGCATCCGGAGAAATCAGAATTGTACCATTTCAGCCGGGTGATCTCATGTATGATTATACGCAGAAATGGAATGCATATTTCGGAAACACCGGCAGCCAAACAGCAATGCTCATGCCCGCTTCCATGTTTGAGCGCAGCAAACAGTTATACAACACCGCAAACCAGATAACCGGCAACAACATCGCAGGTAAGAACCAGTCGAATGTTCATGTCGGCGATATCCATATCACCTGCCCCGGTGTGACAAGCAAAGAAGTTGCTAAGCAGGTTGGCGTCGAACTAAATCATATGTTCAGCGGTTTACATCTTGATGCCGAGCAGCAAAGCAGGATGAGATAAAAAATATACCAAGGAAGTGATATCAAAAGTGGATTACAAATCAGAAATATTAAGGTCCATCCGGACGACGGTTGACCGGAGTATCGCAAACTGCAGAGTAGACAGAACCTATGAGTCCGTTATCAAGGATATTACCCCGAAAGGCTATGTGGTTCTGGACGAATCAGGCAGCGAGCGGATCGTCGGATGCTGCATACCGGGGTTACAATTACAGGTCATGCAGAGAGTATGGGTAAAGGAGCCTCTTGGAAATATAAAGAGGCTCCACATCTGTGGTGTCATATGATCCACATCAAGTACATCCGAATACAAACCAAACAAATAACAGAAAGAAGGTGATCTATTGGCAAAACCCATCATTATGCGCATCCGTCCGTTTGATGCAAACAAAGACTACGAAGTCAATCTTTCATGGATGGGGAACCGCGCGCATGCAAACAGAATCATCATATGCGACAATGATACAAATAATGTTGTGTTTGACGACACGGTTTCATCTTTTGCACTGAAGCATACGATACCTGCCCATACCCTGTCAAATGGAAAAAGATATACAATACAAGCTCAGACATACGACGTGGAAAACACGCCGTCCGTACTGTCCGACAAAGTTCTCTTCTACACATTTGCAACACCCGATTTCTATTTTGAGGACTTGTCGGCAAATCCGGTCATTGCAAGCTCATCATTCACGGCGTCCGTGCGTTATTACTCGGAAGACTGGGAAGATATCAGCAAATATATATTCTATCTGTATGATGCATCACAAAAACAGCTTCTGGAAAGCCCTGAAATGACTGACGATCAAGACATCAGCTACACATATAAAGGTCTCGATAATAACACCGTCTACTATGTAAGATGCGTCGGCGTTACTGTCAATGGCATGGAACTGGATACCGGCTATGTCGAGATTACCGTGAAATACGAGAATCTCAATACTTATGCACGTATCTATGCTACCCCTGTCCCCTCTCAGGGATGTATACAAGTCGCAACAAATCTGATCGTCATCCAATACAATGGTACGGACAGTTTTGAATATATTGACGGAATGATAGACTTAAGAGACAAAACGCTGTACTATGACGAAGGTTTTCTGATCAAAGACGATTTCACGTTGCTGATTCGCGGAATGAATCTCTGGCAGACCGCCGATCTACTCAGAATGAGCAACCATGCTTCCGGGCTGACCCTGAGTTCAAGGATCTACAACGATGACAATCTGCGATTCCGGCTGCTTGTTCCTAACGGCATAGGCAGCTATCTATTATACTCAGAGCCACTGGTATTTTCTGATACGGATATGGTCACAATTGCCATCAGGCGCATAAATAATGTATATAAACTTCAAGTATTCATCGAACTCAGATTCAGTACTGAAAGAGGAAATATGTGGTACGGCTCCACGCGTCCTGCCCAAAAACTGATGCACAACTATGATACATGGATCAATACTGAGGAAGAAATACACATGGTCAACAGAGAGGATTTCACGGAATACTTTGATGATGAAGAACCGGCAGATGCAGTAACAGATGATATATGGTTTGGAGGAGGTGATTAGAGCATATGTTTATATGCGGAAGTAATTTTGTCGGCGGTGAATCAGCATGTGCTCTTACGCCTACCGGCATGGAAAATATAAATTATATAGAACTGAAAAACGGGATATACGATGATTTATATGTCACCAAAGCGACTGATTTCGAGATCACTCACGAATGTCCCATGCAATGGGATTTTGATACGATACTATGGGCTAAATTTAATAACACCACCAATGCTGGAAATATTGACTGGAATCTGGAAACTACATCCCATATCATTTTAAAAAGCAGGACCGAAGGACAGTTCAAATGGAAGACTCTCGCTGTCAAAGAAGTGCATTCCGCGGAAGATTTCACGATCAATTATCCCGATTATTTTGTTGCATCCGGCGAACCCGTTGAATACGCTGTCACAAATGTGATGTACGGCTGTGAAGGCACTTATGCAGTCACTAAGGTCACATCAAGATTCCATAAAATGTTTCTGGTCGAAGGCGGTACTGTCTGGGGAACTGAGATTACGGACGGATTCTGCGATACGACGCGCAATACTCCCTCTTCCGTTGTCGAATTACTGCATAGCAGATACCCTATTTTCATCAGAAATACAGTCGCTAATTATGATACCGGAAGCTGTAAAGGTTCATTCGTTCCCTTAGATGAAACATCCTGCGAATTTGCTTACGACAGCGAACAGGATTATACGCGCATCAAGTACCAGCGAGAATTTATGGATTATATCTGCGACAGCATTCCCAAGATTCTGAAATTGCCGGACGGACGCTTGTGGCTCGTGCAGATAACGCCGAATCCTGCAGATACGGCAAACCAGCAGTACAACGACAGGGAAATATCCTGGTCATGGGTTGAAGTTGGAGATGTCAACTCAGAAGAAGACCTCTACTATCTCGGATTTTCCAATGTCGCGCCTGAATGGTGGAACCAGTAATGGCGCAGTTGATCACGCAGGAGGATCTGCTGATCGTTCTCCAACACTCAGCAGGCCCGCACCTGAAACTTCGAATCGAAGTATTAGACACCAATCAAAAAGTTATAGATACGCTTAACTGTGGTCTGACCGGCGGCAATGTGTCCATATCCGGGGAATCGGACATACGGCGCACTGCCGGTTTTGTCATCCAGCCTACACTGCGAGAAAAGATAAAACTAACGGAAAACAGCCTGCTATGGCTTAACAAAGACATCCGGATATCGGTCGGCCTATATCATGCAAGAACGAAACAATATAAATACTATCCACTCGGCTCATACGTTTATACCGATACATCCGGAACATATGACGCAGCCACAGACAGCCTTTCCATTAACTGCGCTGACTTCATGAAGAAACTGGATGGCACCAAAAACGGTCAGTTAGGCTCACTGATCATCAGTTATCCGGCTTATCAAGAAAATACGGAAACCGGGGAAGTCATTGCATATAATACAATCCGTAATGCCGTCATAGAAACGCTGGAGAAGCTGGCACATATCACAAATCATCGAATTGACGATATCGGCACATATATGGCGCTGCCCGATTACAATGACAACTGGCAGCAATACCGGGAAAATCACGAGACATGGAATGCCATACCTTTTGATCAGGAATTCTCTGCCGGCTGCAGTGTTCTGTCCATACTCACTACTTTTCGCGACTTATATCCCAATTATGAAATGTTCTTCGATATGGAAACCAATACTTTTATATGTCAGCTAAAACCTATGTGCTATGAAGATGATATTTATATGGACGATCATTTTTTGCAGAGAGTATTGATATCTGAAAGTACATCTGTCGATATGACTACCGTAAGAAATATCTGCGAAGTATGGGGACAGGTTATTGACGCCGATTTCTATAGCGAGAATTGTTCCTATGCGAATCATATATATGCTTCTGCTATTCCCGGTTACGAAGACGGATATTACAACGGTGATGTGATCGCCTTAAAAATCCCCTCTGCCAACCAGACAAATCCACAACTTAATATCAATCGCTATGGTCCCATTCCGATTTTGAATGAGGCTGATGATAAACCAATCCAAGAAAATACACTGAAGCCAAACGAAATTTACGCTTTTAAGATTAAGAAAAAGCGCGTAGACAAACAGGACGTCATCAAAGCATATCTGTTAGGTCAATGGCAGGTGCACGCAATCAACGTTCTGACCAATGGAAAGAAAAGCGGCAAATTTGTAACTGATTCTGATGGCGAAGAATATGAGTTATATTCCAAAGAATATTTTCAGAAAGCTTACAATTGCGACCGCGTCGATATGACTATCATAGCCGACTCTCCTTTTACAGTGGAGAAATTAGGTGAAATACCTGATATCAAAGTGAGCGGCGAATTTGAGAACATTACGTCAAACGACCTTGCCGCAGACAGGGCTAAATGGGAAAACTGGAAAAATTGCAGACTTACAGACAATATCACCATTACAACTGCTCTCCTGCCCTTTCTTGACGTGAATAAGAAAGTTTCATACAAGCGCAGTGATTCGGAAAGAGAACAGCAATATATCATCTCTTCCGTTTCCCATGATTTCGCCGGATATACGACTACCATCACAATGTACAGATTTTATCCACTGTATGAAATGCAGCTTGAAAAAAAAGGCGCACATAAGATATTGTCCGAATTTAGTCATGGTGTACTTGGCAAGTATACGCACGATAAACTTGCCGGTACTGCTAACGATGATGAATTATAAGTATTATTACGACTTGTCTGTAAACCAGACGGGTACTTTTTATAAAACTAACGGAAGGGGGATTTAGATGGCGTCTTATAGTCAATACAAGAATCTGGAATTACCTACCAGTCCTGAACATTATGACATTGCTGTTTTTAATAAGAATAGTATAGTTATTGATTCAGAGTTACATAAACTGGATTTAAAAAATCAAAGTCAAGATGAATCATTTGCGACAAAGGAAATATTAGATTCAAAATTATCCACTCATAATAATTCTGATTCGTCTCACAGTGACATGCGTCTTCTTATTTCAGGACTTACGACACAAAGCACAAACTTAAACGGTCTGATTACAAATTTGGTCTCCATTGTAGAAAACAAAGTGGATAATATTGTGGGAAAGGGACTTTCCTCCAATGATTTTACGGACGAAAAAAACGAGAAACTTGAAGGAATCGCATCTAACGCAAATAATACTATATATACAAACAACCTCCTAGCCACCGTACCCGGTACAGCGCTTGACGCAGTAC
>VSOA01000173.1 GCA_009774585.1 Lachnospiraceae bacterium | reverse complement strand
TTTCACTATAACCTAGTATATAGAAGGAAAAATCATAAATCAATATGCGAATTATGAATTTATGAACACAAGTATAAAAGAATTCTAAAGTTTTTTACAATTTTTATCCTTTACAGTAGATTTTTCCTGCCTTTCCATTGTATAATAAGCCATATATTGTTTTGAGTGCCGTTACATGGCACAAGGTATTGAACGATTACTTTTTGTTGCAGAAAGGCATGGAGAAAAATGGCAGTAAAATACGTATTTGTAACAGGTGGTGTTGTATCCGGTCTCGGCAAGGGTATCACTGCCGCTTCTTTAGGAAGACTATTAAAAGCGCGCGGCTACAAAGTCACGATGCAGAAATTTGATCCCTATATCAACATTGATCCCGGTACAATGAATCCTATTCAGCATGGCGAGGTATTTGTAACGGAGGACGGTACGGAAACCGATCTTGACCTCGGTCACTATGAGCGCTTTATCGACGAGAATCTGGACAAAAATTCTAACGTGACTACAGGTAAAGTATACTGGTCCGTCTTGCAGAAATAGCGGCGCGGAGATTACGGCGGTGGCACAGTACAGGTAATCCCTCATATTACCAACGAAATTAAAAGTCGCTTTTACCGCAATTTTACCGATGAGGAGACGCGCATCGCAATCATAGAAGTAGGCGGAACAGTAGGCGACATTGAAAGCCAGCCCTTTTTGGAGTCTATTCGTCAGTTCCAGCATGAAGTAGGAAGAGAAAACGCTATCTTAATTCATGTAACTCTCATTCCCTACTTAAGCGCTTCGCAGGAAATGAAAACGAAGCCCACGCAGGCAAGCGTCAAAGAACTACAAGGTATGGGATTGCAGCCGGATATCATCGTATGCCGCAGCGAACATCCCCTTGACCAGACATTGAAAGATAAAATTGCCTTGTTCTGTAACGTGCCCAGCAACCGCGTACTGCAGAACCTCGACGTCGAACATCTCTATGAGGCTCCGCTTGCCATGGAAGAAGAACATTTGGCACAGGTAGCATGTGACTGCCTGAAGCTGAATTGTCCCGAGCCCGACCTGACTGACTGGAAAGCCGTGGTGGAATCCTTGAGGACTCCCACCAGCGAAGTAACAATTGCTCTCGTAGGTAAGTATACCCAGCTTCACGACGCATATATCAGCGTTGTCGAAGCATTAAAGCACGGCGGTATCTCCAATCGCTGCGTAGTAAACATTAAATGGGTCGATTCGGAGACAGTGACAAAAGATAATGTTGGTGAAATCTTAAATGGCGTCAACGGTATTCTCGTTCCGGGCGGTTTTGGCGACAGAGG
Organism: Lachnospiraceae bacterium; assembly: GCA_009774585.1. Classification (GTDB taxonomy): domain Bacteria; phylum Bacillota; class Clostridia; order Lachnospirales; family Lachnospiraceae; genus UBA3282. Next base: position 6,676 of record VSOA01000173.1, on the reverse strand, counting down.
CATTAACGGTAAGATTTATGCTATCACTTACGCAAGGGCAAATAATATTCCATTCCTCGGTCTCTGCCTCGGAATGCAGTTAGCCATTGTAGAATTTGCAAGAAATGTGCTTTCCTATAACGATGCCCACAGCATAGAACTTGACCCCTCCACCACCCATCCGGTCATCGCACTGATGCCCGACCAGAACGGTGTGGAAGATATCGGCGGTACTCTGCGCCTCGGCTCTTATCCCTGCGTATTGGACAAGACCTCCAAGGCATATGAGTTATACGGCGAAGAAACAATTCATGAAAGACACAGACATCGCTATGAAGTAAATAATGATTATCGTGCGGTACTTACCGAAAACGGTATGAAGCTGTCCGGCTTGTCTCCCGACGGAAGAATCGTGGAAATGTGCGAATTGCCGAATCATCCGTTTTTCGTGGCTACGCAGGCACACCCTGAATTAAAGTCAAGACCCAACAGACCTCATCCTTTATTCAAGGGATTTGTTAAGGCGGCGTTAGAAAATAAATAATCATATGATATATAAAAGGCAGAGCCATTGCGGTTCTGCCTTTTCGTTTTCTTTTATCTAATCCAACTCACCCATCTGCAATTCCATTCCCACATAAAGCAAATCCGGATTATCACCGATTACATTTCTATTCTTCTCATAAATTTTGCTCCAGTACATTCCATCGCCAAACTGCTCTTCTGCAATATCCCAAAGGCAGTCGCCCTTTTGAATGATATACACCGCTTCATCTTCAAATATATCCTCACCGGCATAATACTTTACCATCCCCTCTCTTATGGCATCATCTACCTCAAGCATCCATTTCATGATCTCTTCATTTTCTGCTATGATATCGTTATAACGCACAGTTACTTCATTTATCTTATCTACAACTTCGTCTGACAAACTTAACTCCCGCAGCTCCGTCAGAATCGCTTCCTCCTCTTCCGAAACAAAGCCATTTACTATTTGCAGGCTCCCATCTTTCTTCTTGCCGACAGCTTCCACCGTCGCTCCCGGAATACGCACATCAAACCCTTCCACTGTCACGTCATATGCTACGACAGCCAACCAGTGTTTTTCATCCGACGTCGGATATACATCTACCTCTATGTTCTCACACGCTCCGCCTCCATAATGATAGAAAATTTTCTGCCTAATGATAAGTTCCGTTAAACCCTCTTTATCCTCAACATAATCCCCAATAGAATCGATTGTTTCTTTCGTCCGCGCTTTATAATATTCCGTGACAAATTTCTCAACATCCAGCTCTGAAATTTTCTCTTTTGCCTCGCACACAGCCGCACCTTCGCAACATATGATAACGCTCAATGCACTTACAACAACAAAAAATGACAAAGCATATTTTACAATGTAATATACTCTCTTACTCTCAGACTTCATACCGGTATACCTATCCTTTCGTATAAATAATCATACAGTCCGTTCTGTCTCAGTAATGTTGTATTTACATTATAAAATATGCCTGCATCATTTTTGTATCAAATTTGTATCATTCTTGCATCATATTCCGGTCGATGTAGATTTGTTTGCAGTCTGTTACCGCTGTCTGATACCTCATCTGCTATCAGATGTTCTCCTCACTCCTCCAACGCATTCAGCTTATCTACGAGCGCCTGCACGTCCGCCATCGTTACTTTACCTGTGAAGCTGATTGGTCCGCGAAGCGGCAGGAATCCCTCCATCGCCTCATTCATCTCCTCGGATATCGCTTCGTTTGCCGCTTCACTCTCACTTTGCGGCGGTTCACCGAAGATACCGCCTTTAAACAGCTCTTGTGCCAGTGCCCATGCCCTCGGGTCTTTCTTGACGTCTCCCAATGTTGTGTCCGTGGTATAGACAAAAGGCAGCTTCACTGTAGACTCTACCGTCACCGTTTTAGTCAACACGATATCTCTGGATGATTTGCCGATCATAATATCAAATTCGCCTGTCTCCACATGCCAGTCATGAATTCTCACACTGTAGTATGCAAATGCTCTTCGATCCAGCATGAAAGTCACCGTCTTCGTCTCGCCGGGCAGCAACTCCACTTTGGCAAAATCACGCAGCTCTTTCACCGGGCGGATTACCGTGCTCTCTTTATCCGCCACATAAAGCTGTACAACTTCTTTGCCTGCAACATTTCCTGTGTTCGTTACATCAACCGTCACACGCAGGATATCCGTATCCTTCATCTGTTCTTTATCTACAGTCAGATTAGAATATGCGAATGTCGTATAGGATAATCCGTACCCAAAGGGAAACAAAACATCCATTTTTTTCTTGTCATAATAGCGGTATCCCACAAAGATACCCTCACGGTATTCTACCACATCGCCCTCACCGATATATGACAGATACGACGGGTTATCTTCCAGCCTGAGCGGAAATGTCTCCGGCAGCTTCGCACTGGGGTTTACCTTACCAAATAAGATATCGCAGACTGCGCCGCCCACTGCCTGCCCGCCCAGATATGTCTCCACAACACCTTTTACTTTATCAATCCAAGGCATTTCTATCGGCGAGCCATTATGCAGTACCACAACTGTATTCGGCTGTACCTTGGCAATCTGCTCAATCAATTCATTTTGGCAGCTCGGCATTGCCATATGACTCCTGTCAAATCCTTCCGACTCAAATTTATCCGGAAGTCCGGCAAAAATAACCGCAACATCGGCGTTTCGTGCCGCCTCGACAGCTTCCGTGAACAGTTTCTCATCGGTCTTATCCTCTTTGTCATCAAATCCCTGTGCGTAAGTAACATTATCCATACCTGCCGTCGCATCTAATGCAGACGTTACTTTATGGCTGTTGATATGAGAGCTGCCGCCGCCCTGATAGCGTGGAGTCTTCGCATATTTACCGATAAAAGCAACCTTCTGCTTATCCGACAGCGGGAGAACACCCTCGTTCTTTAACAGCACGATCGTCTCCTCCGCGACCTTACGTGCTGCCTCATGATCTTTATCTCTGTCGAATACCGCCTTGTCATCTCGATTTTCTTCATAGCGGAACACAATATTCAAAATATGCTCCACCGCTTCGTCAACAATGCTCTCATCCAGCTCGCCGCTCAAAACGGCTCCCACGATCAGTTTGTCATTCACACCGTTAGATCCGGGCATCTCAAGATCCAGTCCTGCTTTTAAATCCTCCACGCGATTGTTGACCGCACCCCAGTCACTCATGACATAACCATCAAATCCCCATTTCTCACGAAGTGTCTCCGTTAAATATAGGTGATTCTGTGCGGCATACGTGCCGTTAATCTTGTTGTAAGAGCACATGACCGTCCACGGTTTTTCCTTTTTCACTGCGCCTTCAAATGCCGCCAGGTAAATTTCATTTAATGTTCTTTCATCCACGCGGGAGTCGGAAGACATCCTTCGCGTCTCCTGATTATTTGCCAGAAAATGCTTGATGCTCGTACCTACATTCTTGCTCTGTATTCCATGAATCAACGCGCCCGCCATCTCGCTTGCTACAAGCGGGTCTTCCGAATAATACTCGAAATTACGTCCGCACAGCGGTGAACGTTTGATATTGACAGCCGGTCCTAAGATGACGCTTACCCCTTCTGCCTGACATTCATTTCCAAGCGCCTCGCCCATCTTCACAAGCAATTCCCTGTTAAAAGACGCCGCTGTGCCGCATCCCGCCGGGAAACATACTGCCTTAATACTCTCATTCACTCCTAAATGGTCTGCCTGTTCATCCTGTTTCCGCAGCCCGTGAGGTCCGTCAGATACCATGCTTGCCGGGATTCCCAAGCGCTCTACCGCCTCAGTATGCCAGAAATCTGCTCCCGAACACATTGCTGCCTTCTCCTCCAAAGTCATCTGTGCTACCAGTTCTCTGATCTTGTCTGCCGTCATTTGATAACCTCCTGCATTTTCCCATATACTTTACGTCCGTAGGTACAAAGTACCATACATGATAGTTTCAGTGTAACACAGCCACATGGAGTTTGCTATACCTTTCTTATTTACTTTTTACACTATATGCGCGCAGCCTTATCTCACATAAACTGCTGCCCTGTTTATTGTTTTCAAATCGTATTCTGCCGCCGTGCGCCAGCACAATTTTTTGGACAATGTTAAGTCCTCCGATGTGCTGAGACACCTTCTTTTTCTTCTTGTTATGCAGCTGGCGCAGCAGGTCCTGAGAGTATCCGACCCCGTTATCCGCAAAGCCGATGCAACACCACCCTCCTTCTTTCCACATACGCAGCGTAATCACTGTCACTGTCTGCTGTTGTCCGTGCTGCAAACTGTTGTTCAGCAAATTACGGAATGCCCTGATCAACAATTGGCGGTCGGCTCTCACCCATAGTTCTTCCGCCTGCCCGGACACCACCATGTCAATGTCCGCTTCTTCTTCATTGACATCACTCAGAAATGCAGCCGCCACCTCACGAAGTACTGCCGCCGGACGCAGCTTCTCCACCCGCAGCGCCTGCATGGAATATTCTAACCGGGATGTAAGATTTAAGTCCTCCACTAATTCCTTCATTACAATACTCTGATGCTTGATGACCTCCATCTTCCGCTTCTCCTCCTCCGACAGGTTCTCACTGCTTAGCAGGGCGTCCGAATACCCCATCACCATCGACATAGGCGTACGGATATCGTGCGATATTCCGGAAATCCATTCCATCCTCACCTGCTCCCTATTCTTCGACCATTTCCTTGTAAAGAATAAAACGGATAGTAACACCAGAACAAATTCAAACAGAACAATCCAAATCCACACGCTTTTCATATAATCTATCCAAGAAATGGGAAATTCTATATTATATTTCCACATGGAAAATTTGGGCACTCCCACAACCATAATCCGATCTTCCCAAACTCTTAAGTAGACGGGATAATCTTCCAGATACCATTTACTCATTCTGGCAATCTCAGACCGGGTAAATGATTCCTTAATCTCCACGGGCTTTCTGTAACTCCAGATGACTTTGCCGTTTTCATCAAGCAGCATCGCCCACTGCTGCATTTTGGTCAACGCTTCCTGCATGGATGCGCTGAGTTCATAGCCGTTCTGCGTACATGTTAACGCCTCCATGACTTCACCGCCCTCCACATACTCCGGCATATCTTCATGATACTGTATTGCTACCACTACAAAAAGTATAATGTTTCCGATAAACATCAGCCATATGACCAGCATAAGCGCCAATGCAAAATATAGCGCTTTGCGTATACCCGGCAGTCCTCTCTTAATCTTCATCCCGAACTCTCCCTTTTCCTTATGCTACAGCAGCTTATAACCTAACCCGCGCACCGTCAACAGGTATCTCGGACGGGACGGATTCTCTTCAATCTTCTCCCGTAACCGTCTGATATGCACAATCAGCGTATTTTCATATCCGTAATTGCCTTCCTGCCAGACCGCATCACACAGTGCGTCAATCGTCACAATCCTTCCCCTATTGGCAGACAGCTTCTCTATGATGGCATATTCCTTCGCCGTCAGCGTCAGCTCTCTTACTTTCGTCCCTGCGGCTTCCGAATCGCCTTCCGTCGTACTGTTCCAACACACTAATCCACTCCCCAAATCAACAGTACAGTCGCCGAGGCGAATCCGTTCGCTCTCTTTATCATCCTCTTTGACGCGGTACACTCTTTTTAATACCGCTTTCACCCGCAGAACCAGTTCTTTTGGCAAAAAAGGCTTTGTAATGTAGTCGTCCGCTCCCAACCCCAGACCATGAAGTCTGTCCGCATCTTCATCCTTCGCCGACAGAAAAATCACAGGCACTTCCGAGTCTTTATGCAGTTCTTGCAGCAAACTGAATCCGTCGCCGTCCGGAAGCATCACATCCAACAAAATCAATCGCGGTTCTTCTATGTGATAAATCTTTCTTGCCTCTCTGCAGCTTCCCGCAGTTACCACAGCTCGAAATCCTTCTTTTATCAAGAAGTCTTTCACCATCCTGCGCAGTTCCGGTTCATCATCCACCAGCATTATTTTATAATCACACAGTTCCATCATATTTGCGTCCTTTCTTACTTTCTACATAAAAGTATACTATCTTTCTCTTGTCTGTAAAATAGCTTACCCGGATTCTTAATGTAAATGTAATGCAGCCTTCATCCGGCTTTAGTGTAAGTCGCTTATGATTTGCTTGTAAACTCAAAACAAAGAGATGAAAATTTATTAAGAAAAGAGGTCTTAGGCTATGGCTGAACAAAATTTAATTGAAACTACTAATCTGACAAAGCAATACGGTAAGGTCCGGTGTGTCAACGCATTGAACATGAAAGTCCCGCAAGGCGCTGTCTACGGATTCTTGGGACCGAACGGCGCAGGTAAGACCACAACGCTCAAGATGATTCTCGGGCTTGCCAAACCCACCGACGGTTCCATCACTCTATTCGGTACACCTGCCAATGAGAAGAATCGAATGAAACTGCTTGCCAATACCGGTTCATTAATTGAATCTCCAAGTTACTACGGACATTTGACAGGTGAAGAAAATCTGCATATCCTGCAGACACTCAAAGGCTGTCCGAAAGGAAATATTGATGAGGTCTTGAAAATCGTACGGCTGAATGAAGCCCGCAGAAAGAAGGTTGCCCACTACTCTCTCGGTATGAAACAGCGTCTGGGGCTTGCCGCTGCTCTGCTCAGCTTTCCAAAGCTGCTTATTCTCGATGAGCCTAC
>VSOA01000172.1 GCA_009774585.1 Lachnospiraceae bacterium | reverse complement strand
GGACGTGTAATTTTATTGTGTTTTCTTTTGACGTTTATGATTGAGACGGGCCAGTTGTTTATTGATAGGAGTGTGGATGTAGATGATTTAATTTTAAATTTTGCAGGCGGATGTATCGGAGCGGGACTGTGTGCCGCGCTTAGGAAGAGATATCCGGGGTTGAAGGAGTTTCTGCGTTGAGAGATGGTTGCTGAAGATTTTTCCACTTTCACTTCGTTACAGTAAATAGGATGATGAAAAGTGTGTTACGAGTAACGAGAAGAAGGGGGAAGAAGATATGAAAAGAATGGTTATTTTATTAATATTAGCATGTATGATTCTTTCGGGATGCAGCGTAGTCGCCTTATCGAGGGCAGACAGTGATATGGAATCATCGGTAGGGATTTTCAATGTTCATACAAGCTATTTTGAGCGGTACAGTAGTGAACGGGATGAGACGACTTGTAAGGTGCGGGGAACGCTGTATCAGGCAGCAGGTGACGATAACACCGTGATTGCTGATCTGTCCGTATCGGAGGGAAGCGTCAGCGTAGATATTACTGGCAGCATGGAGTGTACGCGGGGAAATCTGCAGTTAATCTATATAGCGCCGGATGGCACGCAGACACTGATTGCGGAAGGTGTGGATAAGGAAATCGACATGCAGATGGATGTGGAGGAAGGTGAGGGGAGCATTGCGTTTATCGGTGACGAAGAAAGCGCTGTGTGTGAATTTATCATTAAAATAGAGGCGACAGAAGGCATGACGTTTACCGGGATTATGGAACATGACAGCATCGAAGATTTAGAGGATATGGAAGATTTGGAGGATATAGAAGAGTCAGAGAGCCCGACTATACAGGAGGAAATTGAAATGCCGGAAGAAACGATAGAGGATGCCGGGCTGGATGAGATAATAGAAAATAATTGGTCCGAAAGTAAAAGTATCAGATATTGTGGCAATGGCGTTTACGCGAATCCGATGAGTACAAGGTTTCAGATTGACGCGCCGGTGACTTTGTCGGTTTCTTGTGCGACAGCAGGGGGGAAGCTCAGGTTGAAAATTGTTAGAATGGGAATTTTAGGAGATGTAGGACAGAGCATTTATTTCGATGAGACGAATCCTGACGGAGCCTATACGGTTGAACTTGATCAAAAGGGAACATACAAGGTACTGTTTTACGCCAAGGAGCATGTGGGGAGTGTTGAGATGATAGCTGATGATGATTGAGCCGGGGACCTTCCCGGCTATTCTTTTGAAATCAGTGGAAAAGTGTATACAGGTGTGCTAAAATTAAAAAAATTGAAAAGAAGTAAAGGAATGTACATCATCTGACAACATAGATGGGTCTGTTCCATGTGCTATTTGTGTTGCGCATGATTTTACAAAATATGATTGCACACAGTCAATCAGATGCAGCAGATTTTGAAAGGGCAAAGCTTCTATTGGAGAGGGCATATAATGAGATATAATAGCTGAATGTAGTGGGACGTATGAAAGCAGAGGAAAAAGATGTTAGATTGTATTATTGAACGCACAAATAGATATATTGGTGGTATGCCTAAAAAAGAGCGCAAAAAATATGGTCAGTTTTTTACAAGTAAAGAAACAGCACGTTTTATGGCTGAATTATATAATATTCCTGACAACCGATCTAAAGTCAGTGTTTTAGATGCAGGGGCAGGTTCAGGCATATTGTCGTGTGCGCTTTTAGAACGATTGGAGCGGATGGCTTCTGTTCAGACGATAGAACTGACTTGTTATGAGAATGATGACAATATTTTGGGATTGTTAAGAGAAAACCTGCATACTTATCAAACAAATTCAAAAAAAGATATTCGAATTAATATTATTACAGATAATTATATTACAAGCCAGCATTTGGACTTTAACCATATGTTGGGTGGCAATCCTGATCCTAAGAAATATGATTTTGTTATTGGTAATCCTCCATATATGAAGATATCTAAAGATGCGCCGGAAGCAACGGCTATGCCGGGAGTCTGTTATGGCGCCCCCAATTTATATTTCATTTTTGCGGCAATGGGATTATTTAATCTTGATAATGAGGGAGAGATGGTATATATTATCCCTCGTTCATGGACTTCCGGGGCTTATTTCAAGAGATTTAGACAGTATTTTCTGACAGAAGGGAAATTAGAGCATATTCATTTATTTGTAAGCAGGAATAAGGTATTTGATAAGGAAGATGTCTTGCAGGAAACGATTATAATAAAAGTAGAAAAGACAAATCAAACGCCGGACAAGGTTACAATTACTTCTTCGCAGTCAAATAATGATTTTGATAATCTGACTTCGTTGACAGTGCCGTATAGCCTCGTGGTTTCGGGAGATGATTATTATGTTTATTTAGTAACAGACGAAAAAGAAGTTTCTGTATTGGAACGATTGCATAGATTTGATAAAACATTACCGGATATTGGGCTAAAGATGAAAACGGGATTGACAGTTGATTTTCGCAATCGTGAGATACTTCGTGATGATGCAGAGGAAGGTGCAATTCCACTCTTTTATTCACAGCATATTAAACAAGGAGAGGTGCAGTTCCCTATACAGAAAGAACACGAGTATGTGGTAACAGATCAAAAGGGATTGATGCAGGATAATCGAAACTATCTGTTTGTCAAGCGTTTTACTGCAAAAGAAGAAAGACGCAGACTGCAGTGTGGGGTATATTTATCAAAGAAATATCCACAGTATACGAAAATCAGCACACAGAATAAGATAAATTTTGTAGATGGATTGATAACGGAAATGTCAGAATGTCTTGTGTATGGATTGTATGTAATTTTTAATTCTACGCTTTACGATGAATATTATAGGATTCTGAATGGTTCAACGCAAGTAAATTCGACAGAAATTAATGCAATGCCTGTGCCTGATTTAGAAAGCATACAGGAAATGGGCAGGAAACTAATGAAAAGCCGGGATATGTCGGAAAATAACTGTAATATGATATTGGAGGGATACTGTGGGTAAACTTGATGAGGCAAGAGAAATTCTTAGAATGCTCGGAATGCCTAAAGCACAACAGGCAGATATTTGCTGTTATGTACTACTGGCGATGGCAGGGATAAAGCAGGATACATTATGGAAAGATGCTGGAAATGAGTGGATTCGTATTCATGATATTATCCAGTTTGCGAATACATATTATGGATTGACTTATGCGGAAAACAGCAGGGAGACTTTTCGTAAGCAGGCATTACATCATTTTCGCAATGCCGCACTTGTAGAGGATAATGGAAGAGCCACAAACAGTCCTAATTATAGGTATAGGCTTACAGAAGAAACATTGCAGATGATAAGGGTTTTTCAAACATCAGATTGGCAGAAATCTATAAGTCGATTTTTAAAATATCATGAAAAACTGGTAGATATGTATGCTTCAAAAAAGAAAATGACAATGATGCCGGTGTGCATAAATGGAGCTGATTTTCAATTTTCTACAGGCAAGCACAATGAATTACAGAAAGCTATAATTGAGGAATTTGCCCCACGCTTTGCCCCAAATTCAGAATGTTTGTATGTTGGCGATACCGTAGAGAAAGATTTGGTAAAGAATGTTGATAAGTTGAAAGAATTGGGGTTTGAAATAACTTTACATGACAAGATGCCGGATGTGGTTTTGTATAGAGAAGATAAGGACTGGATATATTTTGTTGAATCAGTGACTTCCGTAGGACTGATGGATTCTAAAAGAATATTGGAAATATCTGAAATGACAAAGAGTGTAACAGCAGGGAAAATCTTTGTAACAGCATTTCTTGATTTTAAGACTTATAAGAGATTTTCAGAAACCTTGGCATGGGAAACGGAAGTCTGGATAGCGGAGATGCCGGAGCATATGATACATTTGAATGGAGATATATTTTTAGGACCGAGGAAGAAGCTATTGGATGGCAAGAAATCATGCAAATAAAAATACGCCATACAAAAATAATGATTTTATGCTGCTTTCAGCAATAAAATGTACTACGAATAACGTCAATTAAATACCACAAGAAAGGAAGAACATGAAATTTCTGCATTTAGGAGATTTACATTTAGGAAAGACATTGAATGATTTTGACTTGATTGGGGATCAGAGGTATATCCTTGATCAGATTCTTGATATCGCAGATAAAGAATCTGTAGACGGCGTGTTTATTGCCGGGGATGTGTATGATAAATCAGTACCAAGCGAGGCGTCTACTAGACTTTTGGATTATTTCCTAAGCAAACTGGCAGATAAAGGAATAAAAGTATTTATGGTAAGCGGAAACCATGATTCGGATGATCGTTTGAACTACGGGAGTACTCTGTTTGCATCTAATCAGATATTCATATCGGCTGTCTTTGACGGAACACTTCATAAAGAGAGTTTTGCCGATGGGGATACGGAGATTGATATATATATGCTTCCGTTTGTAAAAGCTTCTCAGATAAGACACTATTTTGCAGATGAGGATATAGAGAGCTACGATGATGCCGTTCGAACTATTATAAGAAATACATCTATAAATAAGAACAATAAAAATATTTTGGTGGCGCATCAGTTTGTTTCAGGAAGAGGAGAGGATCCTGCACTTGCAGGCTCTGAGGGCGCTGGAACGCAGAGTGTGGGTATGGTTGAAAAAATCGGATATGATTGCTTTGAGGATTTTGATTATGTTGCACTAGGCCATATTCATTCTCCTCAGAGAGTCGGAAGAGATGAGGTTCGGTATGCAGGTTCTCCTCTTAAATATTCTCTTAGCGAAGCGAATAATGAGAAGTCGGTTCCTCTGATTACGGTATCAGTGGGGGAAGGGGTTAAGATAGAACTTGTTCCCTTAAAGCCTATGAGAGATGTAAGGCATATGAAGGGGACGTTGATGGAACTGCTGGATAAAAAGAATGTAAAAGCACCGGAGGATTTTATTTATGCCACGCTGACAGATGAGGATATCATCAACGATGCAATGGGAATCTTCCAACAGGTATATCCGAATACAGTTCGAATTGACTATGACAATTCACATACAAGAGCGATTGAACATGTAGATATCAGCAGGATTGCCGAGAACAAATCATTTCCGGAGCTGATTGGAGATTTTTACAGGCTGATGTACGGTTGTGAGATTACAGAAGAAGAAATGGATGTAATGAGGACAGCGGCACGAGAGGCAGGTGTTATAAATGAAGCCGAGTAAATTGATTATAAGTGCGATCGGTCCCTATGCAGGAAAACTTCCGGAGATAAAGTTTGACGCCTTTGAAGAAAAGGGATTGTTTTTGATATCCGGGGACACCGGCGCGGGGAAAACTACGATATTTGACGCCATCTGTTTTGCATTATATGGAACGACCAGCGGAACATACAGAGATACGAAAAATTTAAGAAGCGAATATGCCGCGGACTCCGCCCAGAGCTATGTGGATTTTTATTTTTCACATCAGGGGCGTGAATTTCATGTCTGGAGACAACCGTCTTATGAAAGGAAGAAACAACGCGGCTCCGGTGTGATATTAGAGAAGGAAAAGGCGGTTCTTTACGAGGAGGGGCAGGCGCCGATAGAGGGCCTGACTCAGGTTAATAATGCTGTAAAGGAACTGCTGCACATTGATGAGAAGCAGTTTAAACAAATTGTGATGATAGCGCAAGGGGAATTTTGGGATTTATTGAATGCCAAAACGGATCAGAGAACAGAGATATTGCGCACTATTTTTTTGACGAACGGCTATAAAAATATAGAGTACAAGTTGAAAGACCGAATGGATGCAAGCTATAAGATTAAAGTAAACGCTGAAAGCAGTATTATTCAGCATTTTGAGGACGTATCGGCAAATAAGGAGGACGGGCTTTTTGGTGAATTGGAAGAGCTTAAGAGCAGGGCCGGACGATCCGGGAGCGCATGGAATTTGGAAGAAATCTTAAGCCTGATAGAGCAGCTAATCATGTCAGACAGAAGGAAATTAGAGTGCATGAAAGCTGATTTGGTAAAGGCTGAAGCGGAACTTGAGAAGAACAAAGAGAAGCTTGCGCTTGCTAAAACCAATAACAGCTTCATCGAGAAAAGGGATAAACTTGCAAAAGAAAAAGGGGAGCTTGAAGAAAGAAAGGCGGAAATTGATGAAATAATCCTGCTTGTGGATAAACAAAAGAAAGCCACGCGGAATGTGAATCCGGCTTATACTGCGTGGACGATAAAATGCGATGAGGTATCTTTAACCCGAAAAAAGATTCAAACAACAAAGTCCAATCTGGAAACGGCGAAGGCGGCTGCAAAGCAGGCTGAAGATGCGCTTAATGCTGCTAGAAAACTGGAACCGGAGGCTGACATATTAAAACAGACGATAAGCAGGATTGCCGACGAAGAACAGAAATACCAGCAGAAAGAAGAACTCGAAGGGAAACGGAAAGAACTTGAAGAGCAGGATCAAAAGATCCGCATTGAAGAGGCGGATATAAAAGAGTGTGAGAAGTCTCTTGAGGAGAAGATAAAAGCCCTTCATAAGACGGTCAAGGAATTAAAAGATCAACCGGCCAAGCGGATAGAGGCAAAAAACGAGAATGATAAGATAAAGGAACTTTTGGCGGATTTAAATGTAATCATAGACCATCAGATTCCGGAAAGGGAAAAAAGAAAAAAAGAACTTTCTGCAAAACAGCAGGCATTTATAGATGCGCGCAGTAAATATGAAGAGGTGAGTGGCAGGAGGGAAGAGGCTGAACGTATTCTGGAAGACAGCAGAGCAGGTATTTTAGCAGCAAAGCTTGTAGAAGGAGAGAAATGTCCGGTATGTGGTTCCGTGCATCATCCGGAGCCGGCTAAGCTGAAAGAGGCTTCGATTACAGAAGATGATTTCAAAAGACTTCAGGAACAAGAGTCTGTGCAGCAAGAGGAAAAGAACAATACAAATACGGAAGCAGAAAAAGCAAAGACATCATTAGAAGAGTTCGAGGGGCGGCTTAGGATATCGATATTGGATTGTATGGAAAGCCCGTTTCTTAAGATGGATAGGAAGGAAGCGTCTCTTGAGGAACTGCTTGGGGCAGTAAAGGAAGCAAAAATGCAGGCGGGGGTAATGTCAGAGGAAAACAATAGAAAATGCATTTCCCTTGATGAAGATTGCAGAACACTTGACAAGGCTGAGAAGGATCTCGAAGCTGCACGGGGAGACGAAACGGAGAAGCTTAATTCGAAAAGAGAAGAACTCAGGGAAAACAGGCAGAAAACGAAACAGGATCTGGCGGAAACAATAGCCGTATTAAAGACGTATGAGAATTTGAGTTTTCCTGATTGGGAAACTGCGAAAAGACAGAGAAAACGGGCAGAAACAAGGAAGAACGAGATACTAAATGATATTTCGAAAGCAGAGGAGGAAAAGATAAAAGCGGATAAGAATGTTACCGCTGCCATGTCAGAGCTAACGACATTGAATGGCAGTCTGAAACAGCAGGAAAAGGACACGGAAGATTTAAAGAAGAAGCTGGATCAGGAAGTCCGTGCAAATGGATTCTCCGCTGTAGAGGAAATGCTGGTATATGTTGTGGATGAAAGCGATATTGCTTTGTCGGACAAGGTGATCAATGAATATCATCAGACCGTTGTGACGAATGAAAAACAGCTTGCGGATGCTGTGTCCGATGCAAAAGGAAAAAAGGTGGTAGACATTGAAGGATTAAAGGCCGTATGCGATGGGCAGAGTGTAAATATAGATTTGATCAGAAAGAACTGTAACAATAGCGAAAACAGAATCCATACGAATGAAGAGAAACAGAAGAGCATTCTTGACAGAAAAGAAGAATTAGAAAAAGCGCGTAAAGAGAATGCAATCTGTCAACGGCTTTATAATCTGGTCAAAGGTACAACCGGAAACGGAAAGATTACATTGGAGCAATACATACAGGCTGCGGGATTTGATGGGATTATCGCTGCCGCGAACAGGCGGCTACTGCCGATGAGTAACGGACAATATGAACTGTATCGTCAGGAGGATTCTCTTGGTAAGAGAAGTAATAATTTCCTTGACCTTGAAGTGTTAGATAATTCTACAGGACACAGACGGCCTGTGGGAAATCT
>VSOA01000171.1 GCA_009774585.1 Lachnospiraceae bacterium | reverse complement strand
GAGATTTTCAACTTATACTGAGAAGTATATTAACTGATAAGCGAGAAAGTTTGTATTGCGCCCATCCTTACGAATGTAGTTTTGCAGTTTTTGAAAAATAAGAACTAATATTACAAATTTCCAGTTTATCGGTTTAATAATAATTCAAAAAAGGGCGACGGTGATAAACATTGACTATCCCGCCGCCCTGTCTGTTATTGCTCCATATCATCTATTTTACAGTTAAGATTATGCACCTCACTAAGTGCATATGGAATAGAAATCCTTTTAGTTTCTGATTTATATAGAAACTGGAAGGATTTTTATGTTATAGGAAGTTTTTCTGAGCTTTTCGTAGAAATATTCATAATCTTACAATAAATTAAATGGCTTGATAGTGTATGCTCATAAAAAACAATCATAAACATTTATAATCAATCAAAAATGTGCACAATAGATAAAATCCAGCGCTATCTTTTGTGAATAAATATGATTGATTTTGACTGATTATGATTGTATAATGCAATTACAAAAAGAAAAGCGGTTATGAACGTGGAAGCAATACCATAAAAATAAGGAGGGCATGGGATGATTTATACGGTTACTTTTAATCCGTCGCTGGATTACATCGTTTCGGTGGAAAATTTTCAATTAGGGCTTACAAACCGGACCAGCTCAGAATTGATACTTCCCGGAGGCAAAGGGCTTAATGTGTCGATGGTACTCGGAAATCTGGGAATTACAAATACGGCACTTGGCTTTGTGGCAGGATTTACGGGAGATGAGATTGTCCGCCGGATTGAAGAGATGGGCGTGAAATCCGATCTTATTCAGATCCGCGAGGGTATTTCACGCATCAATCTGAAACTGAAATCCATTGACGGGACTGAGATTAACGGGTGCGGACCATTGATCAGTGAAGAAAATATACAGAAGCTGATGAGCAGGCTGGATGTTCTGAATAAGGGAGATGTGCTAATTCTTGCGGGGAGCATTCCCGGCTCCATGCCAAACGATATATACCGCAAAATCATGCAGCGCCTTGAAGGGAAAGGTGTGATGATCGCAGTGGACGCCACGAGGGAGTTGTTAGTCAATGTGCTGGAGTATCATCCGTTCTTAGTAAAACCGAATAATCATGAGCTGGGTGAAATATTTGGAGTGGAACTTAAGACGAGAGAAGAGGTAATTCCTTATGCCAAGAGGATGCAGGAAATGGGCGCGGATAACGTGTTAGTGTCGATGGCAGGTGAAGGAGCGGTGCTGGCGGCTTCTGACGGAAGCATTCATATGGCGCCTGCACCGAGGGGGAAGTTAGTGAATGGCGTAGGAGCCGGAGATTCCATGGTTGCCGGATTCATTGCAGGGTGGATGGAGAAACACGATTATATCCATGCTTTTATAATGGGGGTTGCGGCAGGGAGTGCAAGTGCTTTTTCTGAACTGCTCGCAACGAAAGAGGAGATTGAAGAAGTATATCGTCAAATTAACAAGAATTGAACCAGACAGATTAATCATGGAAAGGAGAAGGAGTCATGAGAATCACAGAATTACTGGACAAACGAAGTATCTCTCTTACCGGGGCACCTGTAAATAAGAGCGAGGCGCTTGATCAGGTAGTGGAATTAATGGTAAAAAGTGGGAAGATCAACGATAAGGAGGCATACCGCAGACAGGTGTATGCGAGGGAAGAAGAGAGTACCACCGGTATTGGCGAAGGGATTGCAATTCCACATGGCAAGTGCGATGCGGTGAGCAAACCGGGGCTTGCAGCCATGGTAGTAAAAGACGGCGTCGATTTCGATGCGTTGGACGGTGAGCCGGTTACTTTGATTTTTCTGATCGCCGCGCCGAACACAGAGGACAATGTTCATCTGGACGTACTCAGTAAGTTGTCGGTACTGATGATGGATGAAGAGTTCTCCGACAATCTTCGCCATGCGAAATCAGTAGATGAGTTTCTTGCCATTATCGATAAAGCAGACGAAGAAAAGGCGGATATTGACGACCGTCTGGCAGACACCGGGAGCGCAGAGGCAGGAGCTGTGAAAATTCTGGCGGTAACGTCCTGTCCTACAGGGATTGCGCATACTTACATGGCAGCAGAAGGAATTGAGAAAGCGGCAAAAGAAAGAAACTGCACTGTGAAAATAGAGACGAGAGGTTCCGGCGGGGCCAAGAATGTGTTGACGGCAAAGGAGATTGAGGAAGCAGATTGTATTATTGTTGCGGCGGATGCGCAGGTGCCGATGGAGCGGTTTGATGGCAAGAAGGTAATTGAGTGTCAGGTATCTGACGGCATCAGTAAGGCAGGCGAGCTGCTTGACCGTGCCATTGCGGGAGACGCATCCATTTATCACGCAGCGGCAGGAACCGGCAAAACATCTCAGACAACAGGTAAAGGCGGTGGTGCGGGACACCAGATTTACACACAGCTTATGAACGGCGTGTCCCATATGCTTCCCTTTGTAGTAGGCGGCGGTATCCTCATTGCAATCGCGTTTTTGATTGACGGTTTATGTGTGGATATGAATTCTTTAGATGCGGCGGAAAGAGCAAACTTTGGTACGATTACACCGATAGCGGCATGGTTTAAGAATCTGGGCGGCATAGCGTTTGGGTTTATGCTTCCGGTACTGGCAGGATTTATTGCGATGGCAATCGGCGACAGACCTGCACTTGCGCTTGGCTTTGTGGGCGGTATGATTGCAGCGAACGGTAAGTCAGGATTCTTAGGCGCACTGGCAGCAGGGTTCCTTGCAGGCTACACAATTGTTCTGCTTCGCAAACTTTGTGATAAATTGCCGGAATTCTTGGAAAAGATTGCGCCGGTACTCATCTATCCGCTGGTTGGTATTCTGGTCATGGGACTGATTATGTCCTTTGTGATAGAGCCTGTTATGGGTGGAATCAACACCGCGTTGAACAACGGTTTAACAAGTATGGGCGGAACAAGTAAAGTGATTCTTGGATTAATCTTGGGCGGCATGATGGCGGTTGATATGGGCGGTCCGTTTAACAAAGCGGCGTATGTGTTCGGTACGGCGGCAATTGCAGCGGGCAATTACGATATTATGGCAGCAGTCATGATTGGTGGAATGACACCTCCCTGTGCGATTGCATTGGCAACTCTTTTCTTCAAAAAGAAATTTACGAAAGAGGAGAGAGAATCAGGACCCGCCAACTTTATCATGGGACTGGCATTTATTACGGAAGGCGCAATCCCTTATGCGGCATCCGATCCGCTGCATGTCCTTCCGGCATGTATTGCAGGTTCGGGAGTGGCAGGAGCGCTGACAATGTTGTTTGGCTGCACACTGATGGCTCCGCATGGCGGTATCTTCGTATTCCCCGTAGTGGGTAATCCGCTCATGTATGTTGCAGCATTGATTGTAGGTACTTTAGTTTCTACGGCGCTGCTTGGCGTGTTGAAGAAAAATGTCGAGTAAATATGAGAATTAGCGAAAAGCAAATTAATAAAACAAAACAATAAAACAAAATAAATTAGAAAAGGAGAACGTATCATGAAAGAATTTAAGTATGTCATCACAGACCCTGAAGGAATCCATGCACGTCCGGCAGGAGAACTGGTAAAAGCGGCAAAGGCGTTTGGCTGTAAAATTCAACTTACTAAAGACGGTAAGTCCGGCGATTGCAAGAAAATTTTCGGTATTATGGGGCTTGGCGTAAAGAAAGACAATGAAGTTGTCCTGACTTTTGACGGAGAGGATGAAGAAGCGGCATACGATGCAGTCAGCAAATTCATGCAGGAGAATTTATAGGATTTGCTCAGAGCATACAATGCGCCCAATTGCATGATCAGAATGACTCTATTAATAACATAAAAAGAAAATCCCGCTATTTACGGTGCAGCAAGGTTGATGTACACTGTTGGTAGCGGGGTTTTGTTTGGAGGATTTATATGTTATCAGAACAGAGACACGAAATGATTTTGAAACTGTTAGAAGAAAAGCGCAGCGTTACGGTGATGGAGTTAACAAGACTTCTGGGTATATCGGAATCTACGGCTCGAAGAGATATCGTTCTGCTTGATAAGGCAGGCAGGCTTGTAAAAGTATTCGGTGGGGCAGTGCTTGCCGACGCGACTTATCTGGCCGCGGAACCGACGGTGACGCAGAAGGCTGAACTGAGCAGAGATGAGAAAATGCAGATTGCAAAATATGCGGCATCCCTGATCGGACCGCAGGATTTTATTTATCTTGATGCTGGAACCACTACCGGTTATATGATTGGATTCATTGAAGAGACAAGTGCGACATTTGTGACAAATGCCGTAGCGCATGCACAGAGACTGGCGGCAAAAGGCATGCATGTTCTGTTGGTAGGGGGGACGCTGAAGAGCACCACGGAAGCGGTTGTGGGAACGATGGCGGCATTGACACTGAAAGATTATCATTTTACGAAGGGTTTTTTCGGGACGAACGGTGCTAACAGGACGGCGGGATTTACCACACCTGATGCCAATGAAGCGCTGGTGAAGAGGACGGCGCTTGAGCAGTGCCGGACAGCATATGTTCTGTGTGATAACAGTAAGTTTCATGTAGTCAGTTCGGTCACGTTTGCCCCATTTTCCGCAGCTACGGTTTTGACGGATTTAATACCGGAAGAATTCGAGGACGCTGAAAATATAATCGTGTGTCAGTGACTTGTGGTAGTATAGGAGATACATGTGAGACAGAGACTTTTGTGCAGAGGCATATTATGTGGGCTTGCAATGTGTGCCTCTGTTTATCATACGGATAAGTTTACGGCAATTACGGAATCGATTATAGAGACAATTTGTACAAAGATTGTATCTGAGCCTGATATCGTTGAAGCCGATTGGTCCGAATATTTCGACGGAATGAACGGGTGTGCTGTTTTGTATGACGCCGACGATATGCAATATACAATTTATCGGGAAGAACTTGCCTTGACGGAACGCTCGCCATGTTCCACATTCAAAATTATATCATCCCTGATTGCTCTGGAAAATGGTATTATTCAGCCGGACCACTCTTTGCGCACATGGAGCGGAGAGGTATTCTGGAATAAGAAATGGAATCAGGATATTGACTTTAGCGGCGCGTTTCGGGAATCATGTGTCTGGTATTACAGGGAAGTAATCAATGAAATCGGACCAGAACTGATGCGCAAGGAATTAGATAGCCTTAGGTACGGCAATTGTGATATCTCTGATTGGGAAGGACGATTGAATACGAACAATAGCAATAGGGCATTAACCGGATTCTGGATTGAATCCTCATTAAAAATATCCCCCAAGGCGCAGACTGAAGTTATGGAGCGGATTTTCGGGGAACAATCCGATTATTCGGAAGAGACGATAGATGAGTTAAAAAAGGTGATGCTGTTAACGGAGCAGGAACAAGGTGATACGCTGATTTACGGAAAGACAGGCATGGGTAAAGCGCAAGGTGTCGTGGTGGATGCGTGGTTCACAGGATTTGCCGAAAGAGGGCAGGACAAGGTTTATTTCTGCGTGTATCTAGGACAAACAGACGATAAGAACGTATCCAGTGCCGTGGCAAAAGAAAT
This sequence comes from Lachnospiraceae bacterium, assembly GCA_009774585.1. Taxonomy (GTDB): domain Bacteria; phylum Bacillota; class Clostridia; order Lachnospirales; family Lachnospiraceae; genus UBA3282. The sequence goes on along the minus strand of VSOA01000171.1, from coordinate 2,544 downwards.
CGCGGTTCAGATTGTATCTGATTACTGTAACCGTTAATATTGACACAAGGAAAGTGCAGTGCTAGTATATACTTAGTATTACAAAGCATATAGCAATAAGAAGGGAAATGCAGAACATTGAGAGAAAAATATGAACGGCAGATGAAAAAGGGTGTTTTGGATATGCTGGTTTTGCAGCTTCTTGCGCAAGAAAAGAAGTATGGTTATCAATTGATTATGGAATTGAGGGAAAAGAGCGGTGATATTTTTTGCCTGAAAGAAGGAACACTTTATCCGATCTTGTATCGTCTGGAAGACGAAGGTTTGGTGGAAAGCAGGTGGTCTGAGGCAGAGGATAAGCAGCTTCCCAGAAAGTATTACTTGATGACGGATAAGGGCAGACAGGCGCTTGATGAAATCTATTTTAGCTGGCAGCAGATTACAGACGGCGTAGGGCAGATTATGGGAAAATAGATAGAAGCAAATATGGAAGGAGATTATGATATGAGTGCAGAAAAATATGTCAAAGACATTGTTGGGAGAATCAAGTGCGGCAGCGTTAAAAAGAAAGAGATTGGGGCGCAGCTGCTATCGGATATTTCCATGCGTATCAAGCAGGGTGAGACATTGGAAGAGATTATACAGAGTATGGGAAGCCCGCAGGAAATAGCGGATGCGTTTAGTCAGGATATGCCGGAAAATGAACGAAAGGCATACCGCAATAAGAAGATAGGGATGATCGTTACAGCAGTGGTACTGGGAGTCGTTTTGCTTGGCTTTTATGTATGGTGGATTTTCCCGAAACCTTATACGATAGAAAATAATGCGCTGCTTTCGAAAGAGACAGTTAGCGCAAGAGTAGAGACGATGGTTTCTTTGCTTGATGCGAATGATTTTGAGACGCTGCAGGCGGAAGCTGTCGATGAACTGCGGAATGTATTGACGCAGGAGGTAATTGACAAAGTAAGGGTTCCCATGTCAGATGACTGGGGAAAGAGACTGTCGATCGGTACCACATATGTGCAGGGTATAAAGCAGAAAGGCGAAATACTTATTGTCACGCAGACGGATGTGATGTATGAAAATATCAGTGTGGTATACACAATCACATTTGATGAGAATTTGAATCTGGCAGGAATTTATATGCGTTAGCGAGGGAATGAAAATCGGAAAACGGATATGCCGGGACAAAAACCAGAGAACTGCTATGCAGCGGAGAGGTATAACTTCTCGGAATCTCAATGAATGAGATTCCAACCGAAAATTGACAACAGAATATCATGCAGGAAAAGAAGTTTGAGAAAAATGGACATAAATATTGGACATAGCGGGTACTATGCCTTGAAAAATCTTATGGAATCGCCTAAGATATCATTATTAGGCGGTGAATCCTAATAATGATTTTTGAAATGCTTCAATTGAAGGCATTTCCCAGGCATCAAGGTGTTGCAGCATCATGATGCCGTAGAGGCGGCAGTACCACATCTTAGTTGAGCGGTGCCTGCCGTCTTCTAATTTATAGTCCTCTTTCTCACGCTTGTTGGAGCGTTCCACGGAAGTCCTTCTGTCATATTCCTTTTCCCATGCTTTAGAGTCCCTTGGCGGTATGTTAAATAACCTTGGATTATCATCGGTAAAGATGTGTACGGTTCTTCCATATTTCGCTGGTGAACAGGGGTGTTCACAGAAGCAGCCGCGTTTGCGGACTGCTTTCGGGCACCGGTATTTTGCGCGGTGCCTGGCAGCTTCATATCCATCTTTGTGCATGCGTAAGCCCATTTTACAGACAGGGACACCATCATCATCAATAGTGAAATCATCCTTATAAGTGAAATATCCGGTATGTCCGGAATTGAGGTCAATAAAAGGAACGATATTTTCCCGCCTGCAGTAATCATAGACAGCGTAAGCGTCGTGGGCAGAATCCAGAAGGAGTTTTTCAATGCGGAACCCGGGAAGATAAACTTTCATGGTGAAAAAGGAATGGAGGAAGGAAAGCATATCATGCCGGGAAGCCCGCTCCAAAAGAGGAAATACCGGAAGGTCATTGCAGGAATCGGAAGCCACATACATGTAGAGATGGTAACCGAAGAAATAGCATTCGCGGTGGGAGTCCCACCCCCAGCTGCAGTCGGGCTGGGAATAATGACGTTTGCAGTTACAGGAAGAACAGCCTTTCTCCTTACAATCGCAGATGCGCTTTTTGCGCTGCTGTGCGGCAGTACGGACAGGAGTGCCGTCACCGGCAAGAGCCAGGTGGTGGGGATTAACCAACCCCCTGTGGATGGATTGGTCCAGGAACTGCTGCTGATAAAGCCGGAAGATAAGGAAGAAGGGGTTTTGTGGTTTTAAGTGCCAGCGTTCCAGCAGGGGCAGGAGTCTGGAAGCAGTGCTGGAAGAATCACAGGGAGTCTTCTGCCCTTTCTTTTTTCCTTTGGGAGGCTTCAATTTGGGGAACCGGTCTTTTGGGGAGAGGTTATTCTGACCATCCATCCAAATGCGGGAGAAGAAATCATAAAAAGTGCCAATGCCGGGGGTATCGCCGAAGGGGAAGCCGCTGAGGAT
>VSOA01000017.1 GCA_009774585.1 Lachnospiraceae bacterium | reverse complement strand
GCAGGATGGTGGCGGAAGACCTACGGTCTTTCGTTAAATAATACAATTTTAAGTATGAGAACATAATATGTCAACAAAAGCGTATTATCCCATTTCCGAGATTGGTGCCGGCAAAGTTGGTTTTTCCAAGACGCGTTCCATCATTGAGGCAGCTTTCTACGGAAACAACGTAGTAAGAATCAACACATTAAGAGAGGCTTATGAATTAGCTAAAAATTCACCCGGTACGGTTGTAACGGACATGCCGGTTAAGAGTGGCGAGACATTCGGTCTTCCCGCTGACGCAAAAGTTCTTCTGTTTAACGACGGTGCCGTAACAGGCCGTTACGCAGCGGCACGCCGTATCAAAGGTGAGCCCGGCGTAGATGCAGCGAAGCTTGACAAAGTTGTTATGGACGCAATCTACAAGACACGTTGGAAGACGATGTATCATGCAGAGTGTTTCGTAGGTCTTGATCCTGAATTTATGGTAAAAGCTCATCTTCTGATTCCGGAAGGAGAAGAGAACTTACTGTACAACTGGATGATCAACTTCCAGTATATGTCTGATGAGTACGTTAAGATGTACAAGAATTCCAAACCGGTTGGCGATGGCAAAGAGCCTGATATCTATATCTTCTCCGATCCTCAGTGGGCACCCGAAGAGGCACCTGACGTTGATTACAGTTGCTTAAGCGATCCGCTGACACTTTGCTATTTCGATACGAACGAGAACTGTGCAGCAATTCTCGGTATGAAATATTTCGGTGAGCACAAGAAAGGTACACTGACAATGGCATGGGCGCTTGCTAACAGAAATGGTTACGCATCCTGCCACGGCGGACAGAAAGAATATCTGTTAAGTGACGGTTCAAAATTCGTTGCGTCCGTATACGGTCTGTCAGGTTCCGGTAAGTCTACATTGACACATGCTAAGCATGGTGGCAAATATGAAATTAAGGTTCTTCATGACGATGCTTTCATCATCAATACAGATACTTGTGCATCTGTTGCGCTTGAGCCTACTTACTTTGATAAGACAGCAGATTATCCTACGGGATGTCCTGATAATGAATATTTGTTATCCGCTCAGAACTGTTCATGTACGATGGATAGCGAGGGCAAGATTCAGCTTGTTACAGAGGATATCAGAAATGGTAATGGTCGTGCGATTAAGTCCAAACTATGGTCTCCTAACCGTGTAGATAAGATTGACGCTCCTGTTAACGCAATCTTCTGGATCATGAAAGATCCTACAATTCCGCCGGTAGTAAAACTGAAAGGTTCCGCTCTTGCATCCGTTATGGGTGCTACACTGGCAACCAAGACATCTACTGCAGAGCGTGTTGCAGCTGGTACAGACCTTAACGCAATCCGTATCGTACCTTATGCTAACCCGTTCAGAACTTATCCGTTAGTTAATGACTATGATAAGTTCAAGAAGTTAGTAGAAGAGAAGAACGTAGCTTGCTATATTGTTAATACAGGTGATTTTATGGGCGAGAAGGTTAAACCTGCTGATACCCTTGGAATCCTTGAGACAATCGTAGAAGGTAAGGCACAGTTTACACAGTGGGGACCTTTTGAAGACATCGAAATCATGAATACATGGGATGGTCAGACAGAAGGCTTCAAGAACTTTAATGCAGATCTTGGCGATGCTGATTATAAGGCACAGTTGAAGAGCGCTATGGAGACTCGTGTAAAGGCTGTAGAAGACTTCGCTACTAAGAAGGAAGGCTATGACAAGCTTCCGGATGAGGCACTGGCAGCGCTGAAGAAGCTGGTTGACGCTTTGAACTAAGCGAGTTTAGTAAAGTTTCATTACAACGAAATAATTGAGTCTGAATAGACTTAGGGCAAGAAGGGGTGTATAATATTTATATGCCCCTTTTCTTTTTGTATAGATTTTTCTGACATTTTGTGGGATTTGGGCATCGAAATATACGAAAGCATAATGTTGAGTACGGAGGGAGAAGAAAAATGTATCATTGCCATATTTGTTTTTACCTGCTTGACGGTGACAACGGTTTATTGACAACGGTAAAAGAAATAGAACCGCTTTTGCATTTTACACATGAGTTTTTATCGGATAATATACCGGTGGGAGAAGCGATGCACAACGCTGATGTGATTCTGGCGGATATGAGCGGCAAGGACTGTATGGAATTGCTTCAGATGCTGCTCACATATAAGAAGAATGAAGCAGAACTGATACTTCTGGCGCAGAAAGACCAGACGATGCTGCTTATAGATCAAGCGAAGGCATTAACGGGAACGGAGGAAGTTACGGATATATGGCCGATGCCGATGTCTAAGGATGAATTGTGTTTTCGATTCCGGAAATGGCAGGAAACATACAAAATGCGTAAGGATTTCTGGCAGAACAGAAACTATCTGGATTCTATGATAAACAGTGTGCCACACATGATCTGGTATAAAGATAAAGAAGGCGCACACATGAAGGTAAATGAGTTTCTCTGCCAGACAGTCAATAAGACGATGGAACAGATTAAAGGGCGCGGGCATTATTACATATGGGATATTGACCCGGAAGAATATGCCAAAGGCGAGTTTATCTGTATGGAATCCGAGTATGAGGTCATGGAGAAGAGAGAGACGTGCGTTTTTGATGAAAATGTGAAGATCGGTGACAGCATAAGGCAGTTAAAGACTTATAAATCACCGCTCTTTGACTTGGACGGAAGCGTTATGGGCACGGTCGGCGTAGCAATTGACGTGACACAGGAACGACTTTATGAGCAGATGATTGTCAAGAATGCCAATACGGATTTTCTGACGGGACTTTATAACAGAAGATATGTGTACGAGTATATCGATCAGATGGAAGAAGGACATTTGACGATTTTCTGTATTGACCTTAATAAATTCAAGAGCATCAATGATATTTATGGGCATCAGGAAGGCGACAGAGTTTTGGTGCTTACGGCAAAGATTCTTCAAAAATGTATGCCGGAGTCATTGATTGCAAGAACAGGCGGAGATGAATTTTTGATCGTGATGTCCGGGGAGCATACGGAACAGGAGATTGAAGAAACGAGGCAGATGATTGAACAACGGATTGACAACGCTTACGCGGAGGAAGCACATTTTCGTGATATATCAGCCAGTGTCGGTGCGGCTCATTCTGCTCGCGGGAGGGAAGCTTTTGACGCATTAGTGGGTGAGGCGGATGCTCTTATGTACCGGGAGAAACAGCGGAAGCGGTAGCGGGCAACCGGAGAACTTTGAGTGCGGACGAAAGGATGAGACAGAAAGAGAATGCATTATAATTGCCTGATTGTAGACGATGAAAAAGAATTGGCGGAAATGACATGTGAATATTTTAATTTATTTGATGTATCTTGTATATGGACCGATACCATACAAGGATGCCGGCAGATGATGAAGGAGAATACTTTTGATATTCTTCTGTTAGATATCAACTTGAATGAAGAGAGTGGGTTCATGCTATGCAAGAAAATCAGGGACACTTCAAATATACCGATTCTTTTTATCAGTGCAAGACAGAGCGATGAGGATATTTTAACTGCCCTTCACATTGGCGGCGACGATTATATTAAGAAACCGTATACCTTAAGTGTGCTTCTGGCGAAGGTTAAGGCTGTGTTGAAGCGCATGAATTTACGGGAACATTATGTCGATGACAAGGATGCGGGGATCTGGCTGGATGAAGCAACAATGAAGGTCGGCATAAAAGAGCGAGTGGTACAACTTAAAGCGAAAGAGTTTAAACTGTTTGCCTGCTTGTTTGAGCATAGGGGAACGATTGTAACGAAAGATACTCTGTTCGCTACGGTATGGGGAGACACCTTCTATAGTGACGGGACATTGAACGTGCACATTCGCAGATTGCGGGAGAAGCTGGAGAAGAATCCTGATTCGCCGGAACTGATCAAGACAGTGTGGGGGACAGGCTATCTATTAGAAATCTGATGCTATGATAGTCTTTGACGATGTTTGGCGGATTGGGGATAGCAGATATTTATCGGAAGATAACGGAGATTTATTAATGAAAATCAGACAGATTACAGCGGGAATTACCATATGTATTCTCGCTTTTATTATGATTACGCTGACTTATATAAATAAAAGCGGAGAAGAGAACATACCGGATATGGTATGGTATAACGAAGAAATAACTAAGATAGAAGAGGAACTTTTGCAGGGCGCTACAAGAGAAGCGATAGAACAGGCTCACGGTTGTATCATTCTGTTTATAGAAGACAGTGATTATCAAAGCAGACTGAATGAATATCTGATAGATGGAAGCATGATTCTGGATCTGTGTAGGAAAGAGGAGAATCTATATCGGGAGGGTGGTATTGAAAATGATGCGGCAGAAAGCGTTTATGTCGGAAAGGCAGTCTGGCAGATTAAGAAAGAACGCTATCATATGCTGCGCGGCAGATTGCAGCAGATCGTGATTGCTTCCGGAATTGTTTTGCTGGCTGTGTCGTATGGATTATTACTGATACTGTATCTTAATTACATCAAACCGTTCCGAGAACTGCAGGAATTTACGACGCAGATAGCAAAAGGGAATCTGGAACTGCCTCTGCCCATTCGAAGAAATAATTTTTTCGGTGCATTTACAGAGAGTTTTGATCTGATGCGTGAGGAACTGAAGCAGGCAAGAGAAAGTGAATATCAAGCGAATATCAGTAAAAAGGAGCTGATCGCGGAACTTTCTCATGATATTAAGACGCCCGTAGCAACCATTAAGGCAACCTGTGAAGTGCTTCAGGCGACGCAGAGCGATAAAGAAATTCTTCGCAAAGTCGGTGTGATTGCAGGTAAGTCTGAAATGATCGAGCGTCTGATAGATAATATGTTTCATGCGACGATGGAAGAGTTAGCATTGCTCAGGGTAGAACCGACTGAAGAAAGCTCGCTGATTATTCCGGAAATGTTTCGTGACTTTAAATATTACGGGCAGATTACGCTCATAAATGAGATACCCGAATGTCTGCTGTTTATAGATAAACTCAGGTTTCAGCAGGCACTCGATAATATCATCAATAATTCATATAAATATGCAGGGACAGAGGTTAGGGTAAGCTTTGCAGAAAATAAAGATGGAGTCATTGTTATGATCAAAGACAGAGGGGAAGGTGTCGCAGAGGATGAATTGGCACTGCTTAGCGGGAAGTTTTACCGTGGGAGCAATGCAGAGGGAAAGTCCGGATCCGGTCTGGGATTGTATCTTGTTGAGAATTTCATGACGCAGATGAAGGGCGGTATGGAGTGCTACTGTGAAGACGGATTTGTGGTAGAACTGTTCCTGAAGAAAGTGTAATGGCTGTTAATAGGTTTACAGATTATTTTTTAGAAACAGTTAAGAAACAGGCAGGGAACAGGAAAAGATTTTTGACAGATCTTTCGCTATACTTTGGTATAGAAACAGTTTAAGGGACTGTAAATACGGGAGGTTAAGATGAAAACTATTTTACAGGCGAAAGACATATGCAAAACCTTTTCTAATGGAAGTGTACAGCAGCATGTCCTGCGGAATCTGAATCTGGAAATCAGGGAGGGAGACTTTGCGGTAATCATGGGAAGTTCCGGTTCCGGTAAGAGTACGATGCTTTATTCACTTTCGGGAATTGACAGACCTACATTGGGACAGGTCATGTATGCGGGTCAAGACATTTCTCATTACAGCAATGATCAATTGGCAATATTTCGCAGAAACCATTGCGGATTCGTATTTCAACAGAATTATCTGAATGATACGATGGATGTGCTAGACAATATTATGGTGAGTGGTCTGCTGGTGAGTAAAGACAGGGAGAGTATTGCGAAACGGGCGATGGAACTTCTGCTTGAAGTGGGACTTACGGAAGAAGTCTTCCACAAATTTCCGGCACAGCTTTCCGGTGGGGAAGCGCAGAGGGCTGCCATTGTGCGAGGATTGATCAATGAGCCGGAGATTTTATTTGCAGATGAACCCACCGGAGCATTAAATTCCCAGAACACGGAATATGTGCTGGATGTGCTGACAAGGTTCCATAAGAGCGGGCAGACGATTGTCATGGTGACGCATGATATGCGAAGCGCCAGAAGAGGAAACAGAATTTTGTATCTGAAAGACGGTGTTATCACCGGAGAATTGGAACTTGGGGCGTATCAGAGCGGGGATGGACAGCGGCACGAGAGACTTCGCGGATTTTTACAGGAAATGGGGTGGTAGTATGTATCGTATGCTTTTTATCGCCCGCAGCAATCTTGTAAGGAAGAAAAATGATGTTGTCACGCTCTTTATGCTGATGATGCTTTCTACGTTGCTGTTATATATCAGTATTTCGGTTCTGTGGCGTACACCGCTTGTGATTGATACGGCATGTGAAGAGTTTAATACAGCAGATTTTCTTTATGTGTCCGCATGTCCGGAGACAGAGCGAATAGGGAATGTGTTAACTGGAAGGGATGAGGTCAGCCAGATTGAGTATTCCGAGGGCGTGGAATTGACGGCGGCTTATCACAAGGAAAACGGAGAGGAAAAAGAGTCGGAAGTTCTGATCGAGCCGATAGAATCAGTCGGAGAACTATGCAGGATCCCGGAAATTGGAGCGGATAAGAAATATGAGACGATCTTACTGCCTTATTACATGAAATCGAGCGAACAAATTGCGGAAGGGGATATTTTCTATCTGACGATAGGAGAGACGGAGTATGCGTTTGAGGTAGGAGGGTTTGTGCAGGACACGATGTTTGCAACGCCCCTTAATGTCAGTGTTATTCGATGCTATATTACGCAGGATTATTACAAGGATATTCTGAGCAGGGAACAGAAAGCGCAGGATATGGTCACTTATCTCTATAAGGTAAAGCTGAACGAAGGTATCGGTGCCAGAAAATTTGCGGGGCAGGTAGTGCCTGAGTTGTCTAGGGAAGTACCGGAATCGGCAAACTATATGAATATAGCGATGGACCGCGAAACCATGAAAGTGGGGGTGGCATTTCTTTCCAATATCTGTATGGTAATTTTACTCATTTTTTCAGTGCTGCTTGTGTGTATTGCGCTTATTATTGCGTGGTGCAGTATTAAGAATTTTATAGCCGGCAATTTGAGGAATATCGGCATCCTCATGACATCCGGTTATACGAAGAGACAGCTTATGGGAAATACCTGTATGGAAATGTTGATACTTTCCATGACTGGAGGAATCGCCGGATTGACGGCGGGAGGATTTCTGAATGTAACGATTGGGAATTTGACGGCATCGATGATCGGACTCAAATGGAATCAGCCTTTCGACGGCGTTACGGCGGCGATTGTGTTTATCCTCATGAATCTGATAGTTCTGACTGTCACAATGCTTTGCTGCAAAAATTATAATAGGATAGAGATACTGGATGCGCTCAGGGGAGGAATCGGGAATCATAATTTCTGCTTAAGTCCGATTCCTTTGGAAAAGAGTATTCTGCCAGTGCCGCTATCGTTGGGACTTAAGAATATCTTGGGGGAGAAACGCAAGAGCATGGCGATTACGGGCATTGTTGCACTGCTTAGCTTTGCCTGTTGTATCGGATTTGCGCTGTTTCAGAATTTTGCATTGGCAGAAGATACATTGCAAGAAATGGTAGGAGTCGAAATTGGAGATGCGATACTGAGCGGGCAGAATGTCGAAGAAGCAGGACGGCGTCTGGAGGCATGGGATGAGATCAGAAAAGTGCTTTACTATGACAACCGCAGTACGAAACTGACGACAGGGGAGGAAGAAACAGTAGTGACCTGTGATTTTTGGGAGGATACAACGCAGAATGAATATGTTTCTCTCATTGAAGGACGTCTTCCCCAATATGATAATGAAATTGCGGTGACGGCAATCGTTGCAAAGCAGCTTGGAGTAGGTAAAGGTGATGTCATTTATGCAGAGGGTGATGAGGGAAGATGTGATTATATGATCTCGGGTATCTACCAGCAGATGAATCAACTGGGAATATGTGCTGTCATGACGATGGAGGGCGCTGTGAGAATCAATGGCAGCTCTACCGTTAACCGGATTTATATTTACCTGGAAGACGGCGTTTCCTGTGAGCAGATGGAGCGCAAAATAGAAGAAGAGTTTCCGTCGCTCGATATGACGGACGCTAAAAAGAGTATGGAATTAACACTTGGGTCGGTCAGGACTGTAATGACGCTTCTATGCGTCGTCTTTGCAGGGATTACGATTGTCATTGTCGCATTGATCATTATTCTGCTGATAAGGGCGAAAGTCACGAGAGAATGGAAACAGTATGGCGTCTATAAAGCGCTTGGTTTTACCACCGGCGAATTAATTAAACAGATTCAGATGAGCAGTCTGCCGGTTTTTCTGGCAGGGTCAGTGCTGGGCGCCTGTTTATCAGCATATCTTTTGAATCCGCTTGTCCAGACCTGTCTTAGTATGGCAGGGATTGTGCAGAGCGATTTGACGATTCAGATAAGATGGATGTTTCTATCGATCATTATCATCATGACGACGGCGTTTCTGTCATCGTTTTTATGCGCATATAGGGTACGGAAAGCGGAACCGGTGAAAATGATTGCGGAAGAGTAGGCGCAAGGAGCATTTTTCCATAAAAAACGATAAAATCCGGTTGTAATATGTCACTATCTCGGATATAATAGAATTAACCTGAAATGTACGACAAAGTCTTGTTATTTTGAACCTACAGATACTTTAAACGGGATTCTTATATTGCCATATGGATGTCATGCCTCCGGCTATAAGCCTTATGCAGTGGAAGGCAGAAGTATGGTTGCGGTTACCCACCTAGCTTGGCTAGGAGTCAAAATACAAGATTCGGCATTTCGGGGTAACACGAAAGACAAAAAGCAGTCGTTTGATACGGCTGCTTTTGTTTAACATAAGGACGGTACGCGAAGCGTGCTGTCCGTTGTTATGTTAAAGTATATGATGCGATCATTCATCATAATTATAAAATATGTGACGTTGAAATATATTGTTATATCATAAAATGATGTTGAACCGAATGTAGATGAAGCAAAATCATAAGGATATGAGAATGAAGATGAAGTATGATGCAAAACTTATTATGAAAATGGCCTTGATTTTTTTCGGGCTGTTATTCCTTGTATGTATATGGCTGGGAAGAAGAGAGCGTATTATGAAGGCGCCGGAAGGTGAGAAGATTACGCTTGATGATGCGGTTATTTTACTGGAAGCATTAGAGATACAACCACCCGCGGAATTTGGGTTAGAGGGCAGTCAGGATAGGAGCGCCCGGACAGGGAACAGCGATACGCAGAATGACGGGATCAAGCAGGAAGCGGAGCATTTGACTTACAGCCAGTATATGGCTCTGTATGAGCAGCTTGGCGGGGAGAAGATGGGGCTGCCGGATTTTGACGGCCGATATAGGAAAGACTATGAGATGCTCAAAGACGATTGGTATGAGGCATACAGAATCATGCTGGCACATTTTGATACAGAGCAGTCGGTCTGGGAGACGGAAATTTTTCTTCTAAAACTCGACACGGCAGAACAAAAAGCTTACACGGATAACGGCGCCATGCAGGAGGCATATACATATTGTTCAACGGAATTTGAAAGTCATGTGCTTCGCCGCCTGAAAGTGTATATGAAGGAGAATATGCTGCTTACGATTGCTTCCGTGCTTCCGGAAGAGTATGAACTTGAGAATGTATGGGTGACGGAAACATCAGAGGGAAAGATAGCATGTTTTTACAGGCAGCTTGCATTTGAGCTATCGACGGAACAGACGGCAGAGAGAGAACAGATTGCAGACTTAACTTTTCGTGACGGTATGTTAACGGGTATCAAAGAAAAAGACGAAAAGATTCACGGGAAATTATTGTGGGTATCAAAGGAAGAACTGGAGATTGAAGGATGCGGTATTTATCCGATTGCGGAAGGAATGGAGGTATATAAGCTGTATGGAAGTCTGGAGACACTTGGACGGACGGACTTAAAAATCGGCTATGCGGATACCGATTATGTGATTGATAAGGGAAAGGTCTGCGCCTGTCTTGTATCTGAGAAGGAAGCGGCGGACCAAATCCGCGTGCTGCTGAAGAATACTGCAAAAGGCAGTAATTATCATGAGGCGGTGGAACTGCATGTAGACGGAGAAAAAATACGGATTGAAGCAAAAGATTTAGAGATTGGCGAAAGAAGAATATATCGCTGCGAGGCATTGACTGACAGAGTTATTGTGGAAATGGAAGGAATTGAGAAAGAGGATAATGCCTACCGGGGAGCAATCGAGTGTTATCGCAATACAGAGGGAATGGTACTGATCAATGAACTTCCTTTGGAAGAATATCTGTATGCGGTAGTGCCCAGCGAGATGCCGGCGTCCTATCCGATGGAATCACTGAAAGCACAGGCCGTTTGTGCCAGAACATATGCGTATCTCTATATTCTTCATGCGGGATTGCCGGAAGTCGGTGCACATGTGGACGACACTACATCTTATCAGGTTTATCATAATTGCATCGAGCATATAGATGCAACGACGGCGGTTAAGGAAACAGACGGGATGCTTCTTGTTTATCAGGGCATGCCGGCGCAGAATTATTACTATTCGACTTCATGCGGCGTCGGAACGGATGCCGGGATATGGAAAGCAGGAAACAGTGAGGATTTATCATACATGAGGGCGGTACGGATGAATCTTCATGCGCAGGCGGAGAGAGTTGAAGGTGGAGATATAGAAGATGCAGATGAAACGAATATTGAAACTGAAACCGACACGGCGGACAGTATCAGTTCCTTACAGGAGGAAGAGACATTTCGCAAGTTTATTACCTCTAAGAATGACTCGGATCTGGAGAGCGATGAACCGTGGTATCGCTGGACATATACGGTGAAGGAGATAGACAGGGATCTGATGTTTAAGCGGCTGGAAGAGCGTTTTAGTGTGAGTCCGGAATCTGTACTGACTGAGGCGGAAGGGGGATATTTCGTGTCCCAGAGCATTGACAAATTGGGAAAAATCAAGGAAATCAGCATTGCGCAAAGAGGCGCGGGGGGCGTCGCTTCTGAGTTACTGATTGTGGCTGAGACAGGAACCTATAAGATACTCGGAGAATATAATATTCGCTGCGTACTTTGCGATAGGAGAAGTGAAGTGACAAGGCAGGATGGGAGTACGGTTGTTCCGTCGTCGCTTCTGCCAAGCGGATTTTTTGTGATCGAAACTAGTAAAAAAGAAGAAAGTGTGGTAGGATATACGTTAATTGGCGGTGGTTACGGACATGGTGTGGGAATGTCGCAAAATGGTGCGAAAAGCCTCGGAGAAGAAGGCGCAGACTACCGTTACATTTTGGATTTCTTTTTTCCGGGCTGCGAGACGAAACATCTCGGAGAAGATAATTGACGTGAGATAATTCTATTGAAGCAAGTTAGGTGATTTATGAGAACAATCTATAGACTCTATTACATATTTCGTGATTTCAACTGGCAGATGACGAAGAAAAATATAGCGGCGTTTGCGGCGAGTACCGCTTTTTTTCTCTTTCTGTCCATGATACCGCTTCTGATGGCGTTATGTGCCATTCTGCCGTACACGAGACTGACGGAAGCAAATTTGATTAGTGCAATTACGCAATTTACGCCGGATGCCATGGAAGCGCTTGTCATAAGCGTTGTGTCTGACGTGTATGCGCGTTCAGCAGGCACGATTACGATTTTTGCGATTGTAACGATCTGGTCGGCGTCTAAGGCGATGCTTGCGCTTACAAGAGGATTGAATGCGGTAAATGATTTTGAAGAGAGACGTAACTATTTTGTACTGCGGTTTATTGCGTGTTTTTATACGGTAATTATTCTTCTCGCAATGATATTAGCGCTGTTTGTCATGGTGTTTGGCAATGTTATCGTCAATTTTCTCTTAAGAGATATTCCGCCCCTGCATATACTCGTGCAGTTTATCATGCATTTCAGATTTTTGCTTTCTTGGGCGCTGCTGACGCTGATATTTGCCTTGATTTATGCTTATGTGCCTAATAACAAGATGCGTTTTAAAGGACAGATTCCCGGAGCCGCGTTTTCGGCGATCATGTGGAGTGCGGCGTCCTACGCATTTTCCGTCTATGTGGACAGTTTCAACGGATTCGGCACATACGGAGGGTTGACTACTATAGTCATTTTGATGTTCTGGTTTTATCTGCTTATGTATATTTTGCTGATCGGCGCACATATTAACCGATATTTTGGTCCGGTATATAAATTTCTGTTCGGATGGCTTGACAAGTCAGGTAAAAGTCACTAAAATGGCAATAGATTTGTTGAAAATGAATAACTGAAAAGCTTTGAAGGTGTCAGTAGAAAATTATTTTCCGTCAGAGATAGGGAGCCAGCGGCTGGAAGCTTCCTTCGGTTCAGATAATCTTTTGAATTTCCCACCGGAGCCGTCCGGGTGAACGAAGTAGTCCGGAACGTTACGGCACGTTACGCCGTTAGAGGTGTCTGCACGCGCACAAGGCAGGGAGTTGTGAGGACGTGACAGGAAACTGGGTGGTACCGCGGATATAATTCGTCCCATGTGTGTTGTGCACATGGGACTTTTTGTACTATGAGCATGAAGACAGCATCAGCAAACCAGTAAAAAGGAGAACGAGAATGAAAGAAAAATTAGAACAAATTAAAGCGGAAGCGCTGCGCCAGATTGAAGCAAGCGATGCGCTGGAGAAACTGAATGAAGTAAAAGTCAATTATCTTGGCAAAAAGGGAGAGTTGACGGCCGTATTAAAGAGTATGAAAGACGTTGCACCGGAGGAGCGCCCGAAGGTTGGACAGCTTGTCAACGAGACGAGAGAAGAGATTGAACGCGTGTTGGAAGAGTCCGTAAAGAAGATGGAGAAGGCAGTCAGAGAAGCGAAGATGAAGAAGGAAGTCATCGACGTGACACTGCCTGCGAAGAAGAATAACGTGGGGCACCGACATCCCAATACAATCGCCTTAGAAGAAGTTGAAAGAATTTTTATCGGTATGGGATATGAAGTCGTGGAAGGACCGGAAGTGGAGAAAGATTATTATAATTTTGAGGCACTGAATATTCCGGCGGATCATCCGGCAAAAGACGAGCAGGATACATTTTATATTACCGGAGATATCCTGCTCAGGACACAGACGTCTTCCACGCAGGTACATGAGATGGAGAAGGGCAGGCTGCCGATTCGTATGATTGCTCCCGGCAGGGTATTTAGGTCCGACGAGGTGGACGCTACCCATTCGCCGTCTTTCCACCAGATTGAAGGTCTGGTTATCGACAGGAACATTACGTTTGCCGACTTAAAAGGTACACTTGCAGAGTTTGCCAAAGAATTATTCGGAGAAGAAACCAAGGTGAAATTCAGACCGCATCACTTTCCGTTCACGGAGCCAAGCGCGGAGATGGATGTGACATGCTTTAAATGCGGTGGGAAAGGATGCCGCTTCTGCAAGGGAGAAGGATGGATTGAGATTTTAGGCTGTGGAATGGTTCATCCTCATGTGCTTGAGATGAGCCACATTGATCCGGAACAGTATACAGGATTTGCTTTCGGTGTAGGCTTGGAGCGAATTGCACTGTTGAAATATGAGATTGATGACATGAGACTGTTGTATGAAAACGATATTCGTTTCCTGAAACAGTTCTAGTTCGAATAATAGGAGGGAAAGATTGAAAATTAGAAATTTTCAATCGTGAGCTTTGTGTCTGCGCGCACTTGACACAAACTCGTTAATGCACAAAAAACGTGCGCAGAAATGAGGTAAATATGAATACAGCATTATCATGGATTAAAGCATATGTGCCGGATTTAGAGTGCACAGATCAGGAATATATGGATGCGATGACGTTATCCGGAACCAAGGTAGAAGGCTACAGCAGACTGGATAAGAATTTGGAGAAGATTGTCGTAGGTCAGATTGATAAGATTGACAAGCATCCCGATGCAGACAAACTCATTGTCTGTCAGGTCAACATCGGTTCCGAGGTGATTCAGATTGTGACAGGTGCGCCTAATGTCAAAGAGGGGGATAAAGTACCCGTCGTATTAGACGGCGGTAAGGTTGCCGGAGGACATGACGGCGGACCGCTGCCGGAGGACGGTATTGTCATCAAAGCGGGTAAATTGCGCGGTGTGCCTTCTAATGGTATGATGTGTTCCATCGAAGAACTCGGTTCGGACAGGAACATGTATCCGGAAGCGCCGGAAATGGGAATTTATATTTTTGCAGACGATGTGGAAGTCGGTTCGGACGCCATAGAAGCACTGGGGTTAAGAGATACGGTATTCGAGTACGAGGTAACTTCCAACCGTGTGGACTGCTATAGTGTCATCGGTATTGCGAGAGAGGCGGCGGCAACATTCCGCAAGCCTTTCTATCCGCCGAATGTTCAGGTAAAAGAAAACAGCGAACGGATTGAAGATTATGTGTCAGTGGAGGTACAGGATAAAGAACTGTGTCCGAGATATTGTGCAAGAGTCTGTACCAATATTAAAATAGGACCTTCGCCGAAGTGGATGCAGAGGCGCCTTGCGGCAAGCGGTATCCGTCCCATCAACAATCTTGTGGATATCACCAACTATGTGATGGAAGAGTATGGGCAGCCCATGCACGCTTTTGATTTAGATACGATAGCGGGACATAAGATTATCGTGCGTCGTGCCAAAGACGGAGATGTATTCCGCACCTTGGACGGGCAGGAGAGAAATCTTGATTCCGATGTTCTGATGATCTGCGACGCGGAGAAAGAAGTAGGTATTGCGGGTATCATGGGAGGGGAGAATTCCATGATTACAGATGAAGTTAAGACCGTATTATTTGAGGCCGCAACTTTTAATGGCGCCAATATCCGTAAGTCCGCTAAGAGAATCGGATTGAGGACTGACGCGTCCGGTAAGTTTGAAAAAGGGCTCGATCCTTATAATGCTGAACTGGCAATTAACAGAGCATGTCAGTTAATCGAAGAACTTGGCTGCGGCGAGGTGGTAAGCGGCATTGTGGATGTACACGGAGAGTTGAAAGATAATGTGGTACTTTCTTTTGAACCGGACCGATATAATAAACTGCTGGGCACAGATGTATCGAAAGAAGAAATGTTGGATATCTTTAAGATGATAGAAGTTGATTATGATTCGGAATCAAATAATCTGACAATGCCTACGTTCAGACAGGATTTGCTTCGTCAGTGTGATATTGCAGAAGAAGTTGCCCGTTTCTACGGGTATGATAAGATTCCGACCACACTGCCTAACGGAGAGGCAACTACGGGTAAGCTGCCGTTTAAGCTTCGTATCGAGCAGAAAGCAAGGGATATCGCCGAATACTGTGGTTTTTCACAAGGTATGTGTTATTCGTTTGAGAGCCCGAAGGTATTCGATAAGCTGCTGCTTGCCGCGGACGACCCGGCACGTAACGCGATTCAGATTTCCAATCCGCTTGGCGAGGATTTCTCGATTATGAGAACCGTTTCTCTAAACGGTATGCTTACAAGTCTTGCGACCAACTATAACAGAAGAAACAAGGACGTGCGCCTTTATGAACTCGGCAACATCTATATACCAAAAGCCCTGCCGCTTAAGGAATTGCCTGATGAGAGAATGCAGTTTACACTCGGTATGTACGGCGACTGTGATTTCTTTACGATGAAGGGTGTGGTGGAAGAGTTTTTCGACAGCATCGGTATGCGCAGGAAGGTTACTTATGATCCTCATGCAGGGAAGAATTTCTTACACCCCGGCAGACAGGCAGATATTGTTTATGAGGGAGTAACGCTCGGTTATCTGGGAGAAGTACATCCTGAAGTGTGTGAGAACTATGACATGAAGACCAAAGCTTATGTGGCGGTACTTGATATGCCGCTGGTAGAACCTTTTGCAACCTTTGATCGAAAATACGAGGGGATTGCCAAGTATCCTGCTGTATCGAGAGATATCAGCATGGTAGTGCCGAAGGATATTCTGGTGGGACAGATTGAAGCGGTTATTGCACAGCGCGGAGGAAAAATCCTCGAAGATTATCAACTGTTTGACGTCTACGAAGGAGATCAGATTGAAGAAGGATTTAAATCAGTGGCATATTCCATTACTTTCCGCGCAAAAGACAGGACTTTAGAAGAAGCTGACGTGTCAGGAGCAATGAAGAAGATTTTGAACGGGTTGGAAGGAATGGGAATCGAACTGAGAAAATAAGTAACATTCTTCAGATTTAACTTAGCGAGGTCTGCTTTGTAAATTTTGAAAGACAGTAATTATATCATGGAAAGCGGGGGTAAACATGGAACACAAGAATACATGGGAAACTTATCAGGAGAAACAGTTAAAGGAAGTAGATGAATTTGCGCAGGAATACATGGCGTTTCTGGATAATGGTAAGACAGAACGGGAGTGCATTGACCAGATTGTCAATATGATTGAGCAGGAGGGATATCAGGAGTTAGAGACTCTTGTCACGTCTGGTGCGAAGTTAATGAGCGGTGACAAGGTATACTCTGTCTGGATGAATAAATCTATTGTGATGTTCCGTATCGGTCAGAAGAAAATGACGGAAGGAATCAATATTCTCGGCGCGCATATAGATTCCCCGCGTCTGGATATTAAACAGAATCCGCTATACGAAGACGGAGGTTTTGCATATCTTGACACACACTATTACGGTGGCGTGAAGAAATATCAGTGGGTGACGCTTCCGCTCGCGATTCACGGTGTGGTGGTTAAGAAAGACGGAACGACCGTGGAAGTAAATGTGGGTGAGAATGAGGACGATCCGGTATTTTTTGTATCTGATTTATTGATTCATCTGGCACAGGAACAGTTAGATAAAAAAGCAAATAAAGTGATAGAGGGTGAAGCGCTGGATATTATCATCGGCAATAAACCTCTATTGCTTGACAAGAAGGATAAAGCCGAATCTAAGAAGAATCAGAAAGAGACAGAAGAACCGGATGATAAAGCGGCTCAGAAAGATGCTGTGAAAAAGGGGATTCTGGAAATCTTGCAGAAGACTTACGATATCGAGGAAGAGGATTTTATTTCAGCGGAATTAGAAGTGGTTCCGGCGGGCAGAGCGAGAGAAGCAGGTTTTGACAGAAGCATGATTCTGGCATATGGGCAGGACGACAGAGTCTGTGCGTTTTCTTCTCTGAAAGCGATGCTGGAAGCCGGTGAGCTTGAGCGTACGGCATGTTGTATTTTAGTAGATAAGGAAGAGGTCGGAAGTGTTGGCGCAACCGGCATGCAGTCCCGATTTTTTGAGAACACGGTGGCGGAAGTGCTGAATCTGACAGGAGAGTACAGCGAATTAAATGTGCGCAGGTGTCTGGCGCATTCCTGTATGCTTTCCTCAGATGTAAGCAGTGCATTTGACCCTTCCTACGCGGCAAGCTTTGATAAGAAGAATGTGGCGTATTTGGGCGGCGGAATGGTATTCAACAAGTTTACCGGCGCCAGAGGTAAATCCGGTTCAAACGACGCCAATGCAGAATATCTCGCACACATCAGATCTATTTTTGAAAAAGAAAAAGTTAATTTCCAGACGGCGGAACTCGGCAAAGTTGATTTGGGAGGCGGCGGCACAATCGCATATATTCTTGCACTTTACGGAATGAATGTGATTGACAGTGGCGTAGCGGTTCTTAACATGCATGCTCCGTGGGAGGCGACCAGCAAGGCGGATGTATATGAAGCCAAGAGAGGATATGTCGCGTTTTTGAAACATGCGGATTTGTAAATTGCAGCGTGTGAAGTCATATATAGAAACGGATTACGGAAATGGAAGCGATAAAGAAATCGGATTTTTATTTTGAACTGCCAGAGGAGCTGATTGCACAAGATCCTCTGGCGGATCGTTCCGATTCCCGCCTGCTATTGTTAGATAAAGAAAGCGGAAGGACGGAACATCATATTTTTAGAGAGATTGTTGACTATTTAAGACCGGGTGACTGTTTGGTCTTAAATAACACTAAGGTACTGCCGGCAAGACTTATGGGCATCAAGGAGGAGACGGGAGCGTCAATCGAGGTTTTGCTTTTGAAAAGAAAAGAAAACGATATCTGGGAGACGCTTGTGAAACCGGGGAAGAAAGCAAAACCGGGTACGAAGCTTGTTTTTGGAGACGGCAGTCTGAGGGCGGAAGTGCTTGAGGTGGTGGAAGAGGGCAACCGTCTGATACGGTTTTCTTATGACGGTATTTTCGAGGAAGTATTGGATCGTCTCGGTGAAATGCCACTTCCGCCTTATATTACTCATAAATTACAGGATAAAAACCGCTATCAGACAGTCTACGCGAAGTATGACGGGTCGGCGGCGGCGCCGACTGCCGGGTTGCATTTTACGGAAGAACTGCTTGGGCAGATAGAAGACAAAGGCGTGGAAATTGCTTATGTTACGCTGCATGTCGGGCTGGGAACGTTCCGTCCGGTGAAGGCGGATAATATTTTGGAACATCATATGCATTCTGAGTATTATCAGGTGACTGAGGAGGCAGCGCAGAAGATTAACCGGGCGAAGGAGGAAGGGCATAGAGTCATCTGTGTCGGGACCACGAGCTGCCGTACGGTGGAGAGCGCGGCAAAGGCGGACGGGACATTGGAAGAATGCTGCGGCAACACGGAGATTTTCATTTATCCGGGATATCGTTTTAAAGTATTGGACTGCCTGATTACGAACTTTCACCTGCCGGAATCTACGCTTGTGATGCTTGTCTCGGCGCTGGCCGGCAGAGAAAATGTATTATCGGCATATGAGGAGGCGGTTAGGGAAAAATACCGATTTTTTAGCTTCGGGGATGCGATGTTCCTGACAGATTCCTTTACAAAAGAGGGTAAATCATGTAAGATGTAAATGATTGGATAGACGTCGGGGGATACGGATGTAGAATGTGCGAGGCAAATTTTACAATCGGGCGTTGTCGGATTTTTGAAGCATAAGAGAAAGGTAGAGGGGAATATGGAGGAGAGAAGAAAAAACAAACGCATGGAACTGGAGTCCAAGTTACTGATTAAGAGAATGGATAATTCAGAATTGTCGGAAGAAGTGAATATTACTGTAACTGACGTATCTAAAACGGGGATAGGTTTTTTGTGTGATGCCGGACTTGAAGTCGGGGCGGTATATGAGTCTTTCCTGACGATATGGACAAAGGAGGTATTGCATGCATTTCTGGAAGTAATCCGTGTGGATCCCGGAGAGGACGGCATGTATGTCTACGGCGCAATTTTTATCGGAATGTCTGAGATTGATGCGAGCAGAATCGAGACTTACGGCACGATTACGAGCATGGAGGCATAGAAAGAATTATTATAGAAAGAAGAGTGAAATGGGACAGAAGAAACATACAAACTTGTGGTTGGAATTCATGGTGATTGCCGCATCAATTGTGGCGCTTATGCTGCTTGTGTATTTTGTGGTGATTGTCTCATTTCAAAACGGCGCACAGTCAACTAATGTGACAATGCGGGTGGCAGGGCAGATTGCGGCAAGCATCTTCGGGGATCCGTCGAATGAACAGGTGGAGACTGTGAGTCTGATGATACGTTACGGTGCGCATGTTGCATTGTTTTTCGTGGTCGGACTTGTCACGGCGTTTGTGAGTATGGTGATATGCAGGCACTATTTCCGTATAATCGGGATACTGGCGTCGGGTGTGATTTGCTATGGGCTGGCATATTATACGGAATATTATAAACAGTTTATAGAGGGAAGACATTTTCAGATGTCAGATGTGGCGCTAAACTGGTATGGTAGTCTGGCAGGAATTATCTGCATGACAGTTTCGTATTTTCTGAACAGACTGCTAGTGAAGCTGTCGTCCTGAACCTGAATGCAGGTGTAATTAGGTATAAAAAGTTAAAGAGAGTATTTTATAGGCGGCATTGCATAGAAGATGTAGAAATTCTTGCAATGCCGTTTGGTCTATATCCATTTTAGGTGCTTTCGCATTATAAAGCTCATTTACAACAGTAATGTTTTTGGCTGATTACTTCTTAGTATGTATGGGGTAGCCGTGGCTGGTCATGACATCAGCAGCCTGTTTAATTGCATTTTCATCATAAAACTCAATGCGCAGCGCGCCCTCGGCAAGCTCCCTGTTATGATTGATGCCGATATTCTTGATGCTCACATCGTGCATGGCAAGAAGAGAAGCAATAGCGGCTATTGCCCCCGGTTTGTCTGCGATGTCTACCGTGAGTGCATGTTCTGTTTTGATCGGTCCGCTGGAAGTATTAACGAAGGACTCTCTGTAATTTCTTGCGGCGTCGAAGAAGTCGTACAAGGCGTTTTCAGCGCGGTAGTCGAGACAGACGGCGATATCATTCAATGATTTAATATACGTTTTCAAAAGTTTCGAAATATTTTCTGTGTTGGTCAGGCAAATCTGTTGCCACATTGCAGGAGAAGAGGAGGCAATTCGCGTGATGTCTTTGAAACCGCCGGCAGCAACCATTTTCATGACTCCTTCCTTGGAATCGGCATTTTTTACCAGATTAACTAGGGAGGCGGCAATCACGTGAGGAAGATGGGATATGGCGGCCGTCACATAATCATGTTCTTCATAACTTAAGACAAGCGGAATCGCACCGATGGTTTCCACCAGATTGTGATATGCGGTTAATTTTTCCTTGGGCACTGTGTTGGAGGGCGTCAGAATATAGTAAGCATTTTCCAAGAGAGCAGCGTTGGAATTCGAATAGCCGAAGCGTTCTGAGCCGGTCATTGGATGTCCGCCGATAAACTGCTTGTTTAACCCTAAAGATTCTATTTGCCTGTGAATGCCGGTTTTGACACTTCCCACATCGGTCAATATTGTTTCCGGAGACAGATACTGCTTTAAAATGAGCAGATTTTCATCATTATGTGCAACCGGAGCGCATAAAAATATATAGTCACAGGATTGAAAGGAACCGTCAATGGACGAAGTAATTTCGTTTGCGACATGATCTTTATGCGCGAGTTGCAAAGACGCTTCATTGGGGTCGTATGCAATGATGCGTGTGTCCGGCATCTTGTCGCGGATTGCTTTGGCTATGGAACCGCCAATCAGTCCCAGTCCTATAAAACCAAATGTAAGAGTGCTCATAGCGTTGTGCCTTTCTTATTAAAAGATTCCGTAATGTTCGCGGAGCGAATCTCGTCAAGTAAATCCCGCAGGGATTTATTTATAGTATATCATTTTGCTGATTCCATCACAAGAGGAGAAGCGTTTGACATGCTTTGTCACGCAATTTCAAAAACTTATGCATTTCGCATAATTGATATTGAAATATTATATAAAATTTAGTAAAATATACTTACAATTTGTGTTTGGGAATATAATTAACAGAACAAACTGCCCAATCATGAGTGAATAACAGAACTGGAGGAGCTAGAGAAATGAATATTTACACAACGGATAAGATTCGTAATGTGGTTTTACTGGGGCATGGTGGCTGTGGTAAGACCAGTTTGGTGGAGGCGATGGCTTACCTGTCCGGTATCACTTCCAGAATGGGCAAAGTAGATGACGGTAATACGGTAAGTGACTTCGGCAAGGAAGAACAGAAACGCCATATATCCATTGCGACATCTGTTGTTCCGGTCGAATGGGAAAACGTAAAGATTAATGTCTTAGATACGCCCGGTTTCTTTGACTTTGTCGGAGAAGTAGAGGAAGCGGTCGGCGCCGCGGACGCAGCGATCATTGTTGTGTCGGGTAAGGCTGGTGTGGAAGTCGGTACGGAGAAGGCATGGGAATTGTGTGAGAAGTATAAGCTGCCGAGATTTGTGTTTGTAACGGATATGGATATTGATAATGCGTCTTTCCGTCAAGTAGTGGAAGATATGACTGAGAAGTATGGTAAGAAGATTGCGCCGTTCCACCTGCCGATTCGTGAGAACGAGAAATTTGTAGGATATATCAATGTCATTACGGAACAGGCATACCGCTGGGAAGGCAAAGAAGTAGTTGAATGTGAAATGCCTGAATACAGCAAAGCTAATTTGCAGTTATGCAGAGATACTCTGATGGAGGCCGTAGCCGAGACAAGTGAAGAGTTTATGGAGAGATACTTTAACGGTGACAGCTTTTCAGAGGCGGAAATCAGAGCGGCGCTGCGCAGTAATGTTATGGATGGAAGCGTTGTGCCTATGTCCATGGGTTCGAATGTACTGTGTCAGGGCATCTATACACTGCTCGATGATATTGTGAAGTACATGCCAAATCCGGAGAACCGTGAATTGGCAGGAATCGATTTAAAGAGCAATGAGATATTTGAGGCAAACTTTGATTTCTCGAAACCGAAATCAGCGTATATTTTTAAGACAATCGTGGATCCGTTTATCGGCAAGTACTCGCTGATTAAGGTATGTTCCGGTGTATTTAAGAACGACGACACCATATATAACGACGAGAAAGAAGTCGAGGAGAAAATCAACAAATTATATGTGATGCAGGGAAATAAACCTATCGAGGTGAAGGAACTGCATGCGGGAGATATCGGTGCAATTGCAAAACTGACAGCGGCAAGAACCGGCAATACGTTGTCCACTAAGGCAAGAATTATCCGATATGGCAAGACAGAGATTTCTACACCTTATACATATAAGAGATATAGAGCTAAGAATAAGGGCGATGTGGATAAGGTAGCGCAGGCGCTGCAGAAGATGAAACATGAGGATCAGACACTGTGGATTGTTAATGATGCGGAGAACAAACAGACATTACTCTATGGTATGGGAGATTTGCATCTGGATGTGATTGCGAGCAGACTGATTAACGAGTATAAAGTGGAGATAGAATTATCTGATCCGAAGATTGCATACAGAGAGACCATACGCAAGAAATCTGACGTTGAGTACAAGTATAAAAAACAGTCCGGCGGACACGGACAGTATGGTCATGTTAAGATGCGTTTCGAGGCGTCAGGAGATTTGGAGTCCGCATATGTGTTTGAACAAGAAGTAGTAGGTGGTGCAGTGCCTAAGAATTACTTCCCGGCAGTAGAGAAGGGATTGCAGGATTCCGTCGGAAGCGGACCACTTGCGGCATATCCGGTAGTGGGTGTAAAGGCAGTACTCTATGACGGTTCCTATCATCCGGTAGATTCTTCCGAGATGGCATTTAAGATGGCGACGATTCAGGCGTTTAAGAAGGGATTCATGGAGGCAGGACCGGTACTCCTTGAGCCAATCGCTAATTTACAGGTTACAGTACCCGATTCTTATACGGGTGATGTAATGGGCGATTTGAATAAGAGGAGAGGACGTGTGCTGGGCATGAATCCGGCAGGTGACGGCAAGACTGTGATTGAAGCGGATATTCCGGTTGCATGTTTGAATGGCTACTGTACCGATCTTCGTTCCATGACAGGAGGACGCGGTACATACAAATATGAGTTTGCAAGATATGAGCAGGCACCGAGCGATGTACAGGAGAAAGAAGTCGCTGCAAGAGCAAATAAGGTAGCAGAAGCCGGCGGTGAGGCATAAGGGGAAGTGCCTTACGCTGTAAGCTATAACCGACTGTAGATAGAGAAGGTTTCATCTATAGGAATGGGGCGTGGTTGACACGCCCTATTCCTATGATTTTATGCAATTTGCTTGACAAATAGGTCAAGTATAATACAATATTAAACGTGGAAAATAAAAATTGAGCTTCGTTCGATTACGATGCATGAGATGCTGTGCATCTCGGCAAACTCGGGACAGTTAGTTCGGAGCTGAAAGGCATGGTTATAAAATGGCAGAAATTTACAATCACAGAGAAGTAGAGACGAAATGGCAGAAAGTGTGGGATGACGAGAAGGCATTTAAGACTTCTGACGATTATTCCAAACCGAAATATTATGCGTTGGTGGAATTCCCTTATCCGTCAGGACAGGGCCTGCATGTAGGACATCCGAGACCGTATACGGCGCTCGATATTGTGGCAAGAAAGAGAAGAATGCAGGGATATAATGTTTTGTACCCGATGGGCTGGGATGCATTCGGTCTTCCTACGGAAAATTATGCAATCCAGAATCATATTCATCCGAAGATTGTGACACAGAATAATGTTGCGCGTTTCAAGAGCCAGTTGCATTCGCTCGGTTATTCGTTTGATTGGGATAGGGAAGTTAATACGACAGACCCCAATTATTATAAATGGACACAAAGGATTTTCCTGAAATTGTTTAAAGCGGGACTTGCATATAAATCGGAGATGCCTATTAACTGGTGTACTTCCTGCAA
>VSOA01000170.1 GCA_009774585.1 Lachnospiraceae bacterium | reverse complement strand
TTAATACCATACATACGACATTATTATATTCTGGAAAATGAAGTACAGAAGATGTATTGGCAATATGACAAAATGGTTGAAAAAAATAAATCATAAAATTTTGCAACCTTTTTGTTTCCTTAACGGTATTCATAACAAAGGGGTCAATAAATATATTGAACGCTACTCAACTACGAGTATTGCTCAATTATGAGTTTTGCTTTGCAAACTCGGCAAAATATCAAAAGTTTAGAATGGGAGGATTCAATGAAAAAGAAAACACTGGCAGTATTACTGGCAATCAGCTGTTCATTATCTATGGCAGCTTGCGGAGCTTCGGGAGCGGAAGATGCGGAGACATTATCCAGAGCAGATGAGGCAAGGGAAGAATTAGAGAGTGAATTTAGTGAGGAGGAACCGGAGGAAGAAGCGCCTGAAGAGGAAGTAAAAGAAGAGCCGGATGAAGAAGAACCCGAAGAAGTGAAAGAGGAACCGGAAGACGACGAGAAGGAAATTAAGAAGACAACGTCAATGCCGAGCGATTTATCAGATGATCTGTATGATTTCCAGATATCGATTGACGGTACGGTATACCAGTTCCCGATGTGGTATTCAGATTTTGAGGCGCTTGGATGGGAGTATGACGGAGACAATACACAGGTGTTGTCTTCCAATCAGTATACGGTTGCTGAAACTTGGACGAAAGACGGGTTTGAAGTCTATACGGAACTTGCGAATTTGTCTATGAACAGCGTTCCTTTCTCCGAGAGCATGGTAGCGGGCATTGACCTTGATAAATTCTATTTAGAGGATTGTGACTGGGAGATTTTGCTGCCCGGGGGAATCCAGTATGGTGTCTCTGATGCAGATGATATTAAGGAGGCATATGGAGAGCCAAGCAGAGATTATGACAGCGATTTGTATTATATGATGTCGTATGAACTGGATTATTATCGGGAAGTTGTTTTTTATGTATATAAAGAAGAGGGCGTGTTGCTGCAGGTTGAAATGGAAAACCTCGTAGAGTTGGAAGGCGCTGATAATTCCATAGACGAGACGGTTCCGGAGATTGTAGAGGCATATAAAGCGCCCAAGTCTTTGGGAGATGATTTCTATGCATATACGGCGCAACTGGAAGGGGTCGTATATTCACTTCCTTGTCCGGTATCTGTTTTGCTGGAGAACGGATTTACGATTGATACGGCGAAATCCGACAGTGAAATAGGAGCAGGAGGCAACGGATGGGTAGATCTTCGATACAATAATCAGACATTGCATACCATGGTAAAGAATTATGCAGACTATGCTACAATCGTGGAAAACTGCTTTGTTGTATCTATGGAATCAAGTGTAAACGGCCCGAAGTTTGACCTTATGTTCCCCGGTGATATTAAAGTAGGCGATTCTGAGGATGCAGTGAAGAAAGCAACGGCTGACTTCAACTGTGAGGTAGATGCTTCCGATAGCGGATATACTTACTATGAGGTGTCTGATCCGGACGGCAGTGTATTGGACAGATATACAATTATTGTCAAGGACGGCAGTGTATGTACTATGGAAATTGAGAATTCGGAAGAGCCGGAGTATTAATCGGACAAGATTATAATATACAGCAGTACAAGAGAGCGTACTAGTCAGAGAATCCCCTATCGTGTATAATGAAACAAATATGCATTATTTCGATAGGGGATTTTTGTATGACGAAAGATGAGCAGATTACAACAGAAGCGGCGATTGACAGGTATGCTGATATGGTGTATCGGCTGGCGTTGACGCAGATGAAGAATGAAGTGGACGCCGACGATTTATTTCAGGAAGTATTTGTGCGTCTGGTGAGTCATATACAGGATTTGGAATCGTGGGAGCATGTGAAAGCATGGCTGATTCGTGTGACGATTAATTGTGCCAAGAAACATTTTAACCAGTACTGGAACAAGAACGTGGATTATATAGAGGAACCGGAACGGATATCGGATGAGAGCGGCGGATACGAAATGCCGGAGGAACATCCTGTGCGTGCGGCGGTACAAAAACTACCGCCGAAATACCGACTGGTCATACATCTATATTATTTTGAGGAACGGACGGTTGCGGAGATTGCGCAGTTAACCGAGCAGAAAGAAAGCACCGTGAAATCCCAGATGCATCGGGCAAGAGAGATGTTAAAAGATTTCATCGGAGACGAATTGTAGCAGACTAACAGTAGAAGGAAGTTGATAGATATGATGGATCAGTATAACAAAGAAACTTCACAGATACATGCGCCGGCGGATTTGATTCAGAAGACTAAACAGGCGGTACGGGAAGAAGAAAGACGAATAGAGCGAGAGCGTGTACAGCAGACAGTCCGAACAATGGAAAATACAGGGACACATGACGTTTATGCAGATAAACCTAGTAGAAACAGTTATGGCAAAATGTACAAGTGGGCGCTCCCGGTGGCAGCGGCGGTATTGCTTGTCGTATTGATGAATGCATCGACGATGATGATTGGCAGGAAGTTCACTTCATCACAGTCAGATGCGTCCATGGAGATAGCGGCTGAAATGGCAGGTGGTGCAGAAGAGTCAGGAGAGGCAGCCATAGAAGAATCGGTAGTTAATGACATGGATGGCGGAATAGATAAAACCTTTGGAGACAATGGATTTGTGGAAGAAAGCATAGCAGAGGCGCCGGCAGCATCTGCAGAATTCGATAGCGCTCAGGAAGGCGAGATGAAATCTGATTTGAGTGAGGATAGTGCAGCAGAGCTAACAATTGAGGAAGTGGAAGTACAGCCGGAGTTTGTTGGTGAGGCAGATACAGAGCAAATTATTACAAACGGACAGAGGTTTTATGTGACCGGAAAAGGCGGCGATATGTGGAAGACATATGTGTATTTCAACAAACAAGGTTACGTGGTTACAGGAAACAGTAATGAGGCACCAGACAGTGAAGAATTTGTCAAGAAAGCATATGAATTGTTAGTTGAAACAGTAGAAGGAGTAGAATAGAATGCTTTAGAACCTGAAAAGCACATTGTGGTTGTGAGGGGAAATTAACCGGATGAAATTTGAAAATGATTTTATACGAATTGAGATTGAGAAGAAGGAGTTAACGGAAGAACAGCGGCAATCGCATCGTGTAAAATGGAAGAAACGCCGTCCTTATGCAGTTACGGCGGCGGTGTTGACAGTAGTGATATTGAGTGGCGTTTTATATGGGCATTATCATAAATCATCAAAACCGGATGTATTTGCGGTTGCGGAACAAGAGGATGTTCCAGAGACGGGGTGGGAGAAGGAAGATATTGAAACCGATATAAGGGAGAACGTCAACGGAGGCGTGCAATCTCCGGAACAGACGAAGGAGGAAGAGATTCTGGCGGATGCGGATTATGTGACGTCCGTGCATCTGGCAGTGAGTGCAAAAGAGAAATACAAGGATATCACAATCTATGATTATACTTACGGTGACACGATAGAAGATTTGGAGCGTGACGAGCCGATTGCCGTTCATATGGAATTTGATCCATACGGAAAGGAAGGGCTTGATAATTGGGACTATTTCTATAAAATTTATCAGAATGCCGACCTTACCGGTGAAATTGTAGGCTCATCATATGATTGGGATGAGACTACAGGAACACTCAAGATAGCGCCGCCCAATTGGGCGCCCGGCTGTATTGCAACCTCAGGATTGGATGTGGAGACCGTTAATCGGTATGACCATTCTCAATATATACTTTTTGATTATGGAAGCGGTATGACATGGGGCAATCTTAGCACGTTGTATCTTGCATGCTATTATGATGAAAAGACAGGAGAGAAGTTAGAGAAGCCGGAAGTGAACATTGTTACATTGAAAGCCGAACTGGAAGATGTACCGATATTTTCTTATTCTATTCTGGATGACGGCAGACCGGAATTTACTTGGACATCTGTAGAGGGCGCCACAGAGTATATTGTGTGTAAAGTTGACAGCGATCCGGAGAATGGGTACGGGCATATGATGTATGCGCTCGGGACGACCGAAGATACAAAATGGACGACGGAGGGAGTAGAATTCAGTAATTACGCGCAAGCAAATAAGAATTTCAGAACTTATTGGCTGGGACAGGACGATTGGAAGAAAGAAAGTAATTATGATGATTACAAGGATGAATATGAACCCGGTGAGGTAGTGAAATGGGGATGGGCGGAAGGAAAAGATAATGCGATCTGTGTCATTGCAGTTAGCAAAGACGGCACTTCCCACATGAGTAATACTTTTACTATGAATGAAATGGCGCCCAATCTGCCGAATGCTATTGCTGTTAACACAGAAGAAGAAAATGGTTTTTCCGGAGAGTATGAGTCGGTGCAGGAATTTCCAGCATATGATTATGTGACGATGTGCGATGGTGTTATTAATCAGAAATTGATAGATTTCCATACGCAGGAGGCGAGCGTTGCCCCCAAAAGAGTATGGTATACGGATGAAGAGGGGAACTTTCTGGAAGGAGAGACATTAAACTATCTGGAAGTGCCATATGTTGTGGAGGGAACCCCCTTTTCCTATGTTATGCAGATTGCGGATTATGATGAGGACAACCTAAAAGAAGATATGAAGTTCTTGGAGGAGAGAGAAGAGCAGCTTCGTATGAGGTCCGGAGATGTGGGACCAAGTGCAATGCGTGAGAGGAATGTCGAACCTGCGGAGCAGCAGGAAGAAGTGAGGCAGGTAGAAGGAACGGAAATCTTTGCAAACAGCGCGTTGGGTGAATATCTTGCAGCGAATATGTTAGGCGGTGTCGAAGTCATAGATGTATCAGAGTTTCCGGAAGCAAAAGACATGTCTTTAGTAGAAGACGTTTTTATGGAAGCATATTATCAGAATCCGTTGATTCTGGGTGTGAAAGGGTATCAGATTGACCGCCGAAAGATGCAGGTCTATGTGACATATGATGACGATGGTGCAGTACAGGCGAGAAAGCAGAAGGAAATTCAAGAAAAAGTTTCGGAAGTAATCGGAGAGATTGTGACAGCGGATATGACAGACGAAGAAACAGAGCTGGCAATTAATCAATATCTGTGCGATACGATTGAGTATGATTTTGATGCGCTTGACAACGCCGAAGAAAATGAGTTCATGTATGTGGATGAAAATTACAATGATTCCTTTACGGCGTATGGCGCATTGATTAACGGAAGATGCGTGTGCAGTGGTTATGCCGGAGCATTTAAACTACTGTCAGATGAGGCCGGGCTGGAGAGCATTGTGGTCACGGGCATTCTGGACGGTGGATTGTCTCATGCGTGGAATAAGATTAAGCTGGACGATGAGTGGCAGATTGTAGATGTCACAAACAACGACACGGATTATATTACAAATGCATTGCTGAATCTTCCTGATTTTGCTGGAGAGAGGATTCTGGTAGAAGATAAAAGCTTTATGCTGGATAAGAAGATTGACGATTACAAGGGAGACAGTGAGAACTGTGAATATTATCATATGACAGACCAGTATTTTCCGGCGGAGGACATAGCGGAACAGTTGGCGAATGACCTTCAGGCAAATGGGGAAGCTACACTGAGGACGGACTATGATCTGGATGATGAACGGTTTTATGAAATTACGAACGCGGTCTATGAGATTATAGGTGACGATGGTGAGCTATATGGATTCTATTGGCTGGGCGTTATTTATCTGACAACTGAAGATTAATATAAATTTATATTATATGCAACTAAATGCCTCGCAGCTTCATCTAATGTGCAAAAGTTAAGACATATCGACTGATCGGACCGACGTGGAAAACAGTTAGGAGGATACATTGGATATTCGTGTTAAAAAAGCACAACATGGAGATGCAGAGGCATTTATTGCGTTCATAGAAGAATGTAAGATGACATTGCGAAGGGTTGCGTATGGCTATCTGGGTAATGAGGAAGATGTTGCCGATGCCATATAGGACATGAATGAAAATACCATCAAGAGCAAACTCCACAGAGGCGAAGAACAGCTTCGGGAGCAGTTATCATGACAGAGTGAAAAGGAGGAGACTGATATGCAGAAAAAAGCAGTGAATATATCCGAGCAGGTATTCTATGATGCGCTGGGAGCTGAGCTTTAAGACAGTAGTATTATAGATTATAAGATGCAGGAAGCATATAGAATCATTAGGGAAAGAAATAAAGCAGAGAAAAGTGTTGGAGATGAAAAAGTAGAAGATGTATTCCCCGGAAAAAACAAGAAGGCCGGATGGAAAAAAATATGGATTACTCTTGGGAGTATGGCAGCAGTCATATGCGTTACTTTTACCTTCTGTGTTATGAATCCGGTGCTGGCGAGCGAGATCCCGATTCCGGGAAGTATTTTTTCTAAGGTTGCCGATTTATATCCTTTCGGAAAGATTCCGGAAGAGAATACGGTAGAATTAGCTTTGGCGGAAGATTTTATCTCTACCGACGGCGGAATTACTATATCCGTTACAGAGGAGTATGCTTCTAATCAGGCGTGCTATATTGGTATGAAAGTAGAAAGTGAACAGGCTTTTCCGGAAATGGCGGCGACTGTAGATGGCGGTCAGCAGTTTATCAAAGCAAGAACTGTGGAAAACTATTCTTTCTGTCCGGAAGAACGCAGCAACAGAAGATATATAGAAGGAAAATTTGTAGATGAACACACTTTCCTTGGCATTATTAGAATAGATTACGATGAAATTCGCAGATATATGGAACAGTCCGGAACATCGAAGTCAGATGCGGATATTCTTGAGTCGTTTAAAGTGGCACTGAGAATTACAGAGATTGCAAGCACATTGAAGGATGCCGAACTGCCCGAAGAATACAGAATAAGTGATGAAGAATATGAACAGATGACGGAGGAAGAACAGACAGCGTATTTGGACAGTATACCAAAGGCGTGGTATGGATTCGAGTATGAAAGCTGGCATCAGGCAGGCACATGGGAATTTACGCTGCCCATCAGCGAGACGGATGAAAATGTCCGGACAATCGTAGTCAATCAGTATAATGATGATGGAATTGGTGTCGATAATATTGAGATTTCTTCTATGGAGATGAATGTAAGTACGGCGATACCGGAGGAAGCCAGTCTGTTTGCGGTGGCATTTGATGCGAACGGCAGAAGGATTGCATATAAGAATGGTAGTAATGAGGGAAGTACACTGCTCATTGACGGATATGAGATTTCCACCGTAACGGTTTATATCTGTGATATATCCAAGTATAGAGAGCTGTCAGAAAAGTATAGTGGCAGGATGCTGCAAGAAATGATAGAGAAAGAGGCAAAGTTTAAAACAATT
Source organism: Lachnospiraceae bacterium (assembly GCA_009774585.1). Classification (GTDB taxonomy): domain Bacteria; phylum Bacillota; class Clostridia; order Lachnospirales; family Lachnospiraceae; genus UBA3282. The sequence continues at coordinate 830 of VSOA01000170.1, read as the reverse complement.
GTGATTATAGAGGAATAAAATATAAATTATGATTGATTATGAAAATCTTAGCGGATATAAAATTTCGCTAGGATTTTTAACGTTTTATCAAAAAATAGATTGCAAATATAGTTTCGGTATGATAATAATTAAATAAATCAACTTATATCTGTAGAAGACGAACTTGTATACTGAATAATATCATAAAAAGTTCATTTTTAACAACTGGTAAAAGTATTTCACATAACCCGTATTCCCCATCCCCAACAAGAAAGCGAGGACCCACCCATGGCAGGCATCGGAAAAAACAGAGTGTTCGACAGGGCAGCACTGGAAGAACTCCTGCAGCAGACAGAACAGCTCCTAAACAGCGCCAGAGAAGTCTCAGACTCCCTGCAGGAAGAAATGCAGCAGTTACAGGAACTCGCCGGGGAAGTGCCGGCAGAAGCGGCCCACCCCGCCATGGGGGCACGTGCAGGCGCCCTGTCGGCAAAGATCGGTGACACCGTGACGCAGATCGACACCATCCGGACCGCCATCCGGGAGAACCTCGAAAAACTCATCCAGCAGGTCCCCATGAACGACGCCCTCTCCGCCGCAGCCCTAAAGACCATCACCTCCACCACCGCGGGCATGGTATCCATGGCAGAAGAACTGAAAGCCATGGTCAGACAGGGCAGCCTGCACCTGGGCATGGACGAATTCCGGGGACAGGTGGAAGACTTCGGGAACCGCTGGAAAGGCGCAGCCGCGGCGGCAGGACTAAAGATGCTGGCTGCCGCCACCTTCATGAAAGGACTGGTGGAATACAGTAAGTTCAGCCGGGACCCCGTGAACCTCTCCACCGGGAA
>VSOA01000169.1 GCA_009774585.1 Lachnospiraceae bacterium | reverse complement strand
GATTACGGGGTATCTGATTATCTATAATATTTTTCAGATTTCCGTTATCAGTGATATTCAATTTTACGGACTGCTTAAAACGATCGGGACGACGACAAGACAGATCCGCAGGCTGGTGAGACGACAGGTGATACTGCTGTCAGTCATCGGTATTCCGCTCGGACTGGCGGTTGGATATGGTATCGGTAAGTGGGCGCTGCCATTTGTACTTAGTCTTTCAGATTATAACGGTGCGGACAATACTTTGCGGTTTCATCCGTGGATTTTAGTGTTCAGCGCTGTTTTCTCAGCATTGACGGTCCTTTTGAGCAGCCGTAAACCGGCTAAGATCGCGGGAAGCATATCTCCGATCGAAGCGGTCAAATATACGGAAGCAGGTCTGCAGGGCAAAGCGGCGGGCAGAAAGAAGAAGCGACGCGCCACGCGTAAAAGATTTAGCGCGGTTTCCATGGCGCTGTCCAATCTCGGAAGAAATAAGCGTACTACATTCGTTGTCATAACGGCAATCTCATTCAGTATGATTCTGTTGTCAATCATTATGACTGCGGTGGGAAGTTTCAGAATTGAACAGTTTATAGAGCAGAGGATCACGGGAGATTTCCTGCTGGGAAATATCAACCTTACGTCCTCTTCGTCGAGCGGCGGTGATATCGAAATCGCGCCGGAATATCTGGCGCTGGCGGATGCGCAGGCAGGAATTGAGAATCGTCAGGAAATGTGGAACCGCTGTTGGCGCACCACGCTGCAGGTGGATGAACAAGCGCAGGAACAGCTTCGGAAACTGGATGCGGAGGGAAAACTGAGACGGGATAAATACAGCGTGGCAAATGTTGATAAACTGCTGCGGGGAGAAATGTCTATGCAAGGTTTCTGCTATAGCTATAGTGAGGGACTGTTGTCAGAACTGCAGGTGTTGGAGGGAACTCTGGACATAGAGAAATTCCGGTCAGGCAATTATGTGCTGCTGACACGGATTCTCGGAGCTGACTGGCTGCTGCCGGAGGAACATGTCTATCACCCGGGAGATACGGTGACGTTGGAAATGTACACTGAGAATTCGACGTTTCGTGAGATTACAAATGAATCGGGCGAGACGATTGACGTGATATACGAGAATCTGGAGGGAAAAGAGTACGAAGTTATGGCAATTGTCGATATTCCATCCTGCATGGATCTTCAAAGACATACGAGCAATGGCTGTGATGTGGTACTACCCTTTACGGAGATGGAAGAAGAGACGGCAGGGTATGAGAACAGTGAGGAAGCCGCGTTGTGCTGGCAGAAGTTTATGGTATCTTATGAGGTAGCCGACGAGGAACAGGCGGCTTTTGAGGCGGCAGTCAAATCATACGCGGACAGTCACTCGACAGTGGGATATCTGACGAAGGAGAATTTGCGCAAAGAGTTTGATAATATGGTGACGGTTATTGCCGCCGTCGGCGTATCCCTAGCCGCCGTGACTGCATTCATCGGAAGTCTGAACTTCGTCAATGCCATCATAACAGGGATTCTTTCCAGAAAGCGCGAGTTTGCCATGCTGCAGAGCATTGGTATGACAGAGGAGCAGTTACGCAGGACGTTGGTTTGCGAAGGAGGCGCATACATTGTAATTGCAGGAAGCATCAGTCTGGTGGTGGGGAGCGCCTTATCCTATCTGATTGTAAATGCATTGAATCATATGATTTTGTTCTTTGAGTACCGGTTTCAGATCTGGTCGTTTGTGATCATGATTCCAATCCTTGCGCTGGTGGCGGTATTGGCGCCGGTGGCGGCGTATAAGAATCTGCAAAAGAAGAGTATTGTAGAGCGGATCAGAGATTAACAGGAAGAGGTTTTCGCAGCAAATTGCTGTGGAAGACCTCTTTTTTGGTAAAATGCCTTCTGACGCCCGGATCGTTCCATACTATCTGTAGTAGACAATGTATATCAAGTTATGAGATAATATACCATGGTTATGGCAGGGTAGTACGGGGGCTGGTTATGAAGAAATATGCGTTATGTATAGTGATCGTCATATTTATTTTATGGGTAGCGGGATGCGGCGCGCAGAGCGGGAGTGGCGCTTCGGGAATTGACAGTAAGACGGATGAAGACAGCGCAGAGCAAATAGAAGATGAAACCGACACAACCCGGAAGGAGACTTCAGACGAGGTCAGGAAGCTTTGTATGGAAATCTATGAGGAAACCAGAACACAGCCTCTTGAAATGATGCAAGCCATTATCCAAAAACTCGGCGAACGGGGTTATTCAGCCGTAGACAGCCGAAATCAGATTGATATGACACGGAAAGAACAGGTGTTATCATTTTGCGAATCCGTAGAACAACGGAAGGAAGCAAGTCTGACGATCTTGGTTCCGGAAACGCCGGAGAAATTGGATGGGTATTATCTAAGCACCGAAAATGGGAATGTGGAAGTTGTCAAAGAACATTATCAATATAATAACGATTGTTTTGAAAAGACGGGTTCCGTAAGTTATTCTGCTGATACATGGAAGTACACGCAGGAAGGATATCTGATTTTTACAGGCAGTTCCTATTCCGAACAGTCTTACGTGCTTACGATGAGCGATGTGCCGGAAGTGACGGCTTTAAGAGTGGAGCCTTTAGATAATAAGTGCAGGGAGCTTAACCGGTTGTACATGCTTCCAACAGGTTATGAGAAGAATAACATGTTTCTGTGTGACTGGGATGAAGAAGATTACGGGGAATTGGAGTTTTATGACGTATTTGACCGCTTCTATGCTATGAGAAACGGTCAAGCGGTTCCTTATGTGGCGGATGAAAATATAAGTGTCGGAATGATTTACCAGATTGGGCAGGAAGAATTTGAAACTGTGCTGATGGAATATCTGCCGGCGGACCTAAATAGCATACGTTCTCATACAAAATATTTGTCGGAAAACAAAGTATATGAATACAGACCGAGAGGATTCTACGAAGCGGAGTCCCCCAATATTCCTTATCCGGAGGTGGTGGGTTATGCCGCGGACGATGACGGAACGCTTACGCTCACCGTCAATGCGGTCTATCCCAGTGAAGGAACATCGAAGGCATATACCCATGAAGTTATGATCCGCCCTTTGCAAGACGGAGGATTTCAGTATTTATCGAACAAGATGCTTCCGTCAAAAGACGATTACGATACGGGGTGGCACACGGAACGATTGACAGAAGAAGAGTGGAATGACGCTTATGCGGACAAGGCGGTACGAATGGTTTCCGAAGCGGTAAGTGAGAGCGTGAGCGACGAGCTGCCGCAGCCCTATGCCGTGTATATGGAAGTGCTGGAACAGATTATGACACAGTACAGTGACCCGGCCGGCAGGATATTTGAATTTGATGAAAGCCGGGATAAAATGGAAGACAGCTTTTTTGCGATTCACGATGTTGACGAAGACGGCCGGCAGGAACTGGTTTTTAGATTTTATGAGCATCAGGCTGACGGCTTTACCGAAATCATATATTCCTATGACGAAAAGAACGGTGTTTTGTTGATGAACCGGAAAGAGTATGAGGCATGGGAAGAAGAGAAAACACCGCATTTTTATGAGATGAACGTAACCTTTCATCCGGCGACGGAGGAATCCGTCAAAGGCATTGAAACGGCTTATGAGCAGGTGAAAGTCTATGCACGTCATGCAGACGGATGGCTGTTTGGAGCGGTAGACCCGTCTATGATCAGCTATTTGTTGTATGATATGAATCAGGACGGAAGACTAGAATTAATCGTAAATTTAAAGCAGGGGAGCGGAATGTACTCCGACAACTATTTTTATACGTTGACAGAAGATATGGAATTTGTTAAGCTGCCCATCGTGACACTCTGCGACAGCCAAGAACGGGATTGGATATCGGTTTTTGATATTGCCTCTTATGAGTATATGAAAGCGTACCGAGACAATACGGGTGTTATTTATTACGAAGGTAAGGACTATCAAAGAGATGGCAGCGACATAGGATATGTGGAGACCGGATTCTATTATTTGAAGGGCGGGGCTGTCTATCAGGATTCTATACGACAAAGTACTATTTATAGTGATGTTGAGACAGGAGAGGAAGAGATACACTATTACCGTATGGCGACGAATTATAACACGGCAGATACAGAAGAAATCACAGACAAAACGTATGAGGACATACGTGAGGATTATATTTGTGGTATGACAGAATTAAGTGTGTATCATAACTGGGTGTATTTTAAGGGCGAGGAGATAACGGACAACAAAGTGAAGCCGGAAGTGATATGCGACCGGTTCCTTCAGAGCTATTTAGGGAGTCTGTAGGCAGCGCAGTCTGAATTATCAAGTCTTCACAGCGTGGTTTTAGTGATTATATCATCTCTCATTACAAGGTGATTTCATGAAGGAATTATATATACGGAAAGGAAAAGGGATTCATATGACACCGGTAAATCCACAGGCAACGGAGCAAGCTAAGAAATTGTTACAATATTTGACTGCAATCGGCGGACGAGGAATCGTCACAGGGCAGCATACCCAGACGGTAGCGATGGAGGAAATCGATAAGATTCGGGAAATTACCGGCAAGGAACCGGCGCTTCGCGGGTTTGAACTGCTTGCCTACTCCCCGAATATCCGCTATGAGACGGGTGACGAACACTGCCGGATTGAGATAGATGAGAACCGCGATACATTGGAGCAGGCAAGAGATTTCGGACGAGCGGGAGGTATTGTGGCTTTCACATGGCACTGGTTTTCGCCGCTTGGCGGCAGGGATAAGAGTTTCTATGCCGAGAAGACGGAGTTTGATCCGGAGAAGGTACTTCATGCAGGAACGGCAGAGCGAGAAGCCTTCTATCATGATATGGATGCGATGGCAGGATGCCTGAAGCCTTTCTTGGATGAGGATATTTCCGTGTTGTGGAGACCATTTCACGAATCCGAGGGAGACTGGTTCTGGTGGGGCAGAAAGGGGCCTGTTGTGGCGGCAGGTTTATATCGGTTAATGTACGAGCACTTTGTGAATGTACATCATTTGGACAATCTGCTGTGGGTATGGAATTGTCCGCTCAAGGAGGGGTATCCGGGGGACGACGTGGTGGATATCATTTCGCGTGATTTGTATGTAGAGAAAGGAACTAAGACCGATTATCGCAAGGAGTACGAGGAACTGATTTCGATCACGCAGGCGGCAAAGCCCGCAGCGCTGGCGGAAATCGGTATTCTGCCGGATATCGGACTGCTTAAGAAGAGCCGCGTGCCGTGGTGCTATTATATGACATGGAGCAAGGGATTTGTGATGACCGAGGAGTTTAACAGCCATGATGCACTTTGCGGTATATATGACAGTGAATACGCGGTGACGTACCCGGCGGGAATATAGGGAGAGAAAGTTATGCAGTCAATTATCAACAGTTTCATTACGGCAATGGCCATGTACTCTAAGATTCCGATGCCGGAAGTTGCGCAGAATAGAGAAAATACCAAGTATACGCTGTGCTTTATCCCGGTGCCCGGGCTTATCATAGGAGTTTTGCTTTATTTTTGGAGCCGAATCTGCACAGAGTGCGGATTCGGGCAAGTATGTTTTGCGCTGGTGGGAACGGTGATTCCGGTGATTGTTACGGGCGGCGTACATATAGAAGGATTTTTACACACGGTAGGCGCTCTGCAGCCGCATGACAGGAAAGATTGTTATGCTAAGAAGGAGAGAAAGCTTGAAAGTTTGAAAGACGCGCATGCAGATGCGTTTTCAGTGATTGCGGCAATCTGCTTTCTTATGCTTTATGCGGCGGGATTAACGCTGATCTGGAAAGAGAATCAGCTTTTTCTTCTGGGGCTTGGCTTTGTGATATCCAGAATCTTAAGCGGTATGGGTATGGTGTGGTTTCCGGCGGCAAGAGAAGACGCGGTATCGCATCAGTTTTCTTCAGAGCGGCACAGAAGAACACTGCGTGCCGTGTTGGTCACGCTTCTGGCGCTTTCGTTTGTCAGCGCGTTATTCATTCAGCCGGTAATCGGTGCGGTTATGGCGCTTGCGGCGCTGTGGGTATGGACGTACTATTATTATATGTCTAAAGGGCGGTTTGGCGGCGTTACGGATGAGTTGACAGGATACTTCTTATGTCTTTGTGAATTGTCAAGCGTACTTACAATTGGTATGATTGGAAGAGTTATGTAAACTAAAAGAAATGTTTTCAGAAGGAATACAGAATGGGTAACAGGAAACTGGTAGTCGGTATTCTGGCGCACGTGGATGCCGGAAAGACCACTTTGGCAGAGAGCATATTATATACGAGCGGCAGTATACGCAAATTAGGGCGGGTAGACCACAAGGATGCTTTTCTGGACACGGACAGGCTGGAACGTGACAGAGGCATCACCATTTTTTCCAAGCAGGCTGTATTTTGCTGGAAAGATATGAATATTACCCTGCTTGACACACCGGGGCACGTGGATTTTTCGGCGGAAATGGAGCGGACGTTGCAGATACTTGATTATGCGGTGTTGGTAGTGAGCGGTGCGGACGGTGTACAAGGTCATGTGTCTACGCTCTGGCGTCTGCTTGCAAGATATCATGTGCCGGTATTTCTTTTCATCAACAAGATGGACCAGCCGGGTACCGATGCAGAAAGACTGATGGCGGAGCTAAAAGACAGGCTTGACGAACGGTGCGTTGCATTTGGCAGACAGGACGCGGCATTTTATGAGGATATTGCGGTTTGCGACGAAGAAATTCTGGCGCAGTATCTGGCGGCGGACGGCGAATGTCCCATCGATGGCAAGACGATTACAAAGTTAGTTGAAGAACGCAAGGTATTTCCATGCTTTTTTGGTTCGGCGCTCAAAGTGGAAGGCGTTACGGAATTACTGGATGGTTTAGACGCATATACAAGAATGCCCTTTTATGGGGAGACATTTGGCGCGAGGGTGTATAAGATTTCCAGAGATGCACAGGGAAACCGTCTGACGCATGTGAAGATTACGGGCGGTACGCTTAAAGTAAAACAGACAATCTGTATGCATGGATGCAGCAGAAAAAGTGAGGAAGATACGTGTGCGGCAGACAGCATGAGGGAGGAGAAAATCGATCAGATCCGAATATATTCGGGGGATAAATATACCGTAGTACAAGAAGCCGCGGCGGGGTGCGTCTGCGCCTTGACGGGACCCGCGGCGACTTTCAGCGGCGAAGGGCTTGGCATGGAAGAAGGAAATACCATTCCGGTACTTGAACCCGTCATGACATACCGCATTGTACTGCCCGATGGTTGTGATGTACACCGGATGTATAATATGTTATGTCAACTTGAAGAGGAAGAGCCGCAGCTTCATATTGTATGGAGAGCGCAGGTTGGCGAAATTCAAGTTCAGTTGATGGGAGAAGTGCAGATTGAAATACTGCGGGGCATGATTGCCGACCGGTTTGGTGTGGAAGTGTCTTTTGATGAGGGCAGTATTGTCTATAAAGAGACGATAGCTGTGGCGTCGGAGGGAGTCGGACACTATGAACCGCTCAGGCACTATGCGGAAGTGCATCTGCTCTTAGAACCGGGTGAGCCGGGCAGTGGACTGCAGTTTCGCACGAAGTGCAGTGAGGACGTGCTGGACCGCAACTGGCAGCGCCTCGTTATGACACATTTAGAGGAAAAAGAGCATGTGGGTGTGTTGACGGGGGCGCCGATTACGGATATGCAGATTACGCTCGTGGCAGGGAGGGCGCACTTGAAACACACAGAGGGCGGAGATTTCAGGCAGGCAACTTATCGTGCCGTCAGACAAGGATTGTGCAAGACGCAGAATGTACTGCTGGAACCGGTGTATGCTTTCAGATTGGAGCTGCCGGCAGCCATGATTGGGCGCGGAATGACTGATATGCAGGCTAAATGCGGACAGTTTGGGGCGCCTGAGACCGTAGGTGAATATGCTGTACTCACAGGCACGGTTCCGGCATCCGAGATAGCGGGATATCAGGCGCAGATGATGGCTTACTCGCGCGGAAGAGGAAGACTGTATACGGAGTTAAAAGGATATGAGCCATGTCACAATGCGGAGGAGGTAATCGCGGCGATCGGATATGAAGCGGAGCACGATACGGATAATCCGTGCGGTTCTGTGTTCTGTGCTCACGGGGCGGGATTCGTGGTGGA
>VSOA01000168.1 GCA_009774585.1 Lachnospiraceae bacterium | reverse complement strand
GGATGAGATGGGATCTATCAAGATGGTCGGGTTGGGCGTACTTCTTTTCATCCCTCCTATTGCACTGATTTATAAACAGCCGGAGCTCTCCACCAGTATTATGGTTATCATCCTATTCTGCGTCATTTTATTTATCGGCGGAATCAGTTGGAAATATATTATTATGGCGGTAGCGGTGGCGGTTCCGACTTTTATAATCCTGCTTACGCTTATCCTTCAGCCGGATCAGGATATTATTGAGGATTTCCAGCAGAGACGTATTTTTGCGTTTCTCTATCCTGATGAGTATGCCTCTACAGAAGCCTATCAGCAGAATAATTCTGTGATTGCCATCGGTTCCGGTATGCTATACGGTAAAGGGTATAAAAATAACGAATTCAGTTCCGTAAAAAGCGGAAATTTTATTTCTGAACCGCAAACCGACTTTATTTATGCGGTTATCGGAGAAGAATTTGGCTTTGTCGGAGGCTGTGCCGTAATTGTGTTATTGATTTTAATCTCATTTGAATGTATTATGGTAGCTAGGAGGGCAAAAGATTTGGCAGGAACGATTATTGCCGCGGGGGTGGCGGCTCTAATTGGTTTTCAAGGATTTATCAATATTTCCGTTGCCACCCGGGTTATTCCAAATACGGGAATACCATTGCCCTTTGTCAGTTACGGAATGACTTCATTAGTAAGTTTATATATTGGGGTGGGGTTCGTACTGAATGTACGTTTGCAGTGCAAAAAATAATAAGAGAAAAGAAGGGTGTTTCTATGAACATTGCATTAATTGCGCATGATGCGAAAAAAAAATTGATGCAGAATTTCTGTATCGCTTATCGGGGGATTTTAAGCAAAAACGAGTTGTTTGCAACGGGAACAACGGGAAGATTAATTGAGGAAGTAACCAATCTGACTATCCACAAATATCTTGCCGGGCATTTGGGGGGTGCCCAGCAGATCGGTGCACAGATTGAACATAATCAGATTGATCTCGTTATATTCCTGCGTGATCCTTTGTACCCGAAGTCACATGAACCCGATGTCAACAACGTTGTAATGTTGTGTGACAGACATAATATACCGCTTGCCACCAATCTGGCATCGGCGGAACTGTTAATTAAATCGCTCGACAGAGGAGACCTTGAGTGGCGTGAGATGTACAAATAGAAAAATACAATGCAGTACAGCTGCCCTTCTGCTTGTGCCAGTTATGGCATTATCAGGCTGTGGCAGTACGAAATATGATATGGCATATCAATTGAATAGCGATGTGAGCAGTTTTCAACTCTTAAACACGACGAATCAAGAGACTTTAGAACCCTTTGCGGCGGATTTTTGCGTGGTGAATAAGGATGTGAGCGCTACGGGAGTCAGTTTGCCGGATGTCGGAGCAGCGGCACTGTTTGATTTAAAGAACCTTGATACGCTCTATGCCAAAAATGCGAATGTACAGGTTAATCCTGCCAGTCTGACGAAAGTTATGACAGCGCTCGTTGCCATGAAATATGGTTCTGCCGATAAAATGCTTACGGCTTCGGAGAATGTTCTGATTACAGAGCCGGGGGCAGTGCTTTGTAATCTGAAACCGGGCGACCAGATGACTCTGGATCAGGCTTTACATATCCTGCTCATTTACTCAGCCAACGATGTGGCAGTGATGATTGCGGAAGGCGTGACAGACGGTTCAGTGGAAGATTTTGTCGCACTCATGAATCAGGAAGCTGCGGAACTCGGTGCTACCAACTGTGGTTTTACCAATCCTAACGGCTTGACGGAAGAGGGGCATTATGTAACAGCATATGATATGTATTTGATTTTTCAGGAAGCATTGAAATATGAGTTGTTTACACAGATTATCCAGATGCCGTCCTATAATACCGTATATAAGAACAGAAACGGAGAAGACGTTTCACTGGAAGTAAATAATTCCAACCGTTATTTAAAGGGAACACAGGAGAGTCCGCCCAATATTACCGTAATCGGTGGCAAGACCGGAACGACAAACGCAGCGGGGCATTGTCTGATCCTATACTCCAAGGGCAGTGACGGCACACCGTATGTATCTGTTATCATGAAAGATACTTCCGGTGATGATTTGTATGCGGATATGACAAAATTATTAGGAACAATCAAATAAGTTTTTTTAGTTGTTTTTTTGACGTCTTTCCCTTATAATATGGATAGACGAAGTAGTATCTTAAGACTATACTAATATTTTACTTTAGGAGGGTTTCGCCATGGTTCAATTAATCGTAGGCAATAAGGGTAAAGGAAAGACTAAGCATCTATTGGATAAAGTAAATACGGAAATAAAAGATGTGCAGGGCAATGTCGTTTATTTAGATAAGAGCACTAAGCACATGTTTGAACTCAATAATAAAATCAGATTGATTGACGTATCTGATTATTTAGTGACAAACAGTGATGAATTTATCGGTTTTATATGTGGTATCATCTCTCAGGATCACGATTTGCAGCATATGTATTTTGACAGTTTCTTAAAGATTGCATGTCTGGATGAGAGCGATATCGCCGCTACGATTGACAAATTAGAAACCATCAGCACCAAATTCCATGTAGATTTTGTACTTAGTATTTCCGTTGATGAACATGCATTACCCGAGAATCTGAAATCCAAGGTTATTGTTTCGTTATAAGATATACATAATCAACCATATGTAATTCCATAAAACCTCGGAATATCCGGGGTTTTTAATATGTTAAAGGAGATTCTGTTTTGGCTGATAACAGAAATAAAGTAACTAAATATAGGCGTCCCCTGAATCTGAATATCGGTATGCTTATTTTTGCAGCTATTTTGATTTATGTATTGATCGGCGTTTTTATGTATTTCAAAACAGAGCATATTGTCGGTTATAGCGTGAAGGAAGGTTCTCTGACGTCTAACAGCATTTACACAGGTATTGCACTGCGGACCGAAGAAATCGTAACCGGTTCGGATGCCGGATATATTAATTACTTTGCAAGAGAAGGTACGCGCGTTGCCGTGGGTAATCTTGTCTATACCATAGATGAGACCGGAAAGCTGTCAGATTATATTAATACAAGTGAGAGCGGTGAAAATTCTCTTTCTGACACAGACCTTTTCGAACTGAAAACAGAGATTACATCTTTTATCAGCAGATTTGACCGGACAAATTTTTCCGATGTGTACAATTTCAAGTATAGTGTCGAAGGAACCGTACTGAAGCTGTCCAATTATAATATCCTTGCAAATGCGGACGCACTAAACGGCACGTCAGGAAATTCTTTGATCAATTACCGTTATGCCGGCAAAAGCGGCATCATTTCCTATTCTGTTGACGGTTATGAGAATTTGAAGCTGGAAGATATGACAGCCGAACTTTTTGAGCAGAAAGATTATGAAAAGAAACACCTCGTAAATAATGAATTGATTGCCGGTGGAGATCCCGTGTACAAGCTGTCTACCAATGAGGACTGGTCCATTGTGATTCAGGTTGAAGAGGAACTCGCTGAAGAACTGTTGGAAAAAGAATATGTGGAAGTGAAATTTCTCAAGAATCAGTATACATCATGGGGTAAAGTGGATTCTTACACAAACGAAAGCGGCGATACATTTGTTTCACTGACCTTTACCAATTCCATGATTACATTCTGCACCGACCGTTTTATCGATATAGAACTGCTTCTGGAAGATGAAAAAGGTCTCAAGATTCCGAATTCTGCCATTGTGGAGAAAGAATTTTATATCGTACCGAAAGAATATGTAACGAAGGGCGGAAACAGCGGGAAGGACGGCGTATTACTGGAAAGATATGACGAAAATGGCAATGCGACGACAGAGTTTGTGGAAACTACAATCTATGATGCAACGGACACGGAATACTATCTGGACGACACGGTTCTTCGTGCTAATAACTACATTGTTAAGCCGGAGTCTACGCAGAAATATGCAATCAGTAAGACGGGGAGCTTAATTGGCGTATACAATATCAACAAAGGATATGCGGATTTCAAGCAAGTCAGCATTCTGTATCAGAATGACGAATATGCGATTGTGAAGTCTAATACCGTGTATGGACTGAATGTATATGATTATATCGTGCTGGATGCTTCTACCGTAAATGATAATGAATTTATTTATGAATAAAAAATCATGTATTCTATACAATAATATTTGGAGAGAAGGTCAATGATTGATATGATTCAAGGAAATCTTCATACAGTGGAAGCAAATATTAAAGCGGCATGCGAAAGAAGCGGCAGAGCACGTGATGACGTTAAACTTATTGCAGTCAGCAAAACGAAACCGGTTGAAATGCTTAGAGAAGCGTATGACGCAGGCTGCCGCGATTTCGGTGAGAATAAAGTACAGGAACTGATAGAGAAATATGAACAAATGCCGAAAGATATACGCTGGCATATGATCGGGCATCTTCAACGCAACAAAGTAAAATATATCGTGGATAAAGTATGTCTGATTCACAGTGTTGATTCCCTGCGTCTGGCAGAAGAAATCAGCAAGGAAGCCATCCGGAAAAATGTGACTGTTTCTATTCTGATAGAAATTAATGTAGCAAAAGAAGAGAGTAAATTCGGGGTAATGACAGAGGCCGCCGTATCTTTAGTTGAGGCAATTTCACAATTACCGAACATTACCGTGAAAGGGCTTATGACCATAGCACCATATGTTGAGAATTCGGAAGAGAACAGACTATATTTTGCAAAATTAAAACAAATATATGTTGACATAATTCATAAAAACATTGATAATGTTTGTATGGAAGAGCTTTCTATGGGTATGACCGGAGACTATGAAGTCGCGATAGAAGAGGGTGCGACGTTAATCAGAGTCGGAACCGGAATTTTTGGAGAAAGACAGTATACAACCGTTTAATATACATAAGTGTGCATGTAATGAAACAATTCGAAGTAACGGAGGTCTTGAAACATGAGCGTAATGGATAAATTTCTGAATGCCATGAAACTAAACGATGAAGAAGATGAATACTACGACGATGATTTTTACGACGACGATCCGGAACCGGTCAAAAAACCGAGCGCCGTAAGAGATGACGCTTCTATGGATGATGACAGAGTAGTTAAGAAGTCAACACCGAAAGTAACGCCCATGCGCCAGATGAAGAAAATGCCCGGAACCGGCATGGAAGTGTGTGTAATCAAACCTACTACTGTCGAGGATGCCAGAGAAATCACAGAAACACTTCTCGCAAACAGGACTGTGGTACTTAATCTTGAAGGATTGGATGTGGATATAGCTCAGAGAATTATAGATTTTACATCGGGATCCTGCTTTGCCATCTCCGGCAATTTGCAGAAAATCTCACACTATATCTTCATTATCACACCGGCAAGCGTTGATATATCCGGTGATTTTCAGGAGATCTTGTCCGGTTCGTTTGATGTGCCGATTAACAACGGAATTTAATTTTTACAAAGTGGCTTGATGACTTCCTGGCAGTGTTGTCAGGAAGTTTTTCTGTATTGTAAGAATGGGGGACTATTATGACTGAAAGAATGACAATTAATTATGAGAAAAAACCATGTTATGACATAGTGTTTACCGACTGTTTTGAATTACTTCCGGATGAATTGCAGACATTTGATATAATTAATCGAAGAGTAGCGATTATTGCGGATTCACACACTTCAGCATTATTCGGAGATACCGTGCGTAATCTGCTGGAAGGTCATTGCAAAAAAGTGCTTCTCCATGCTTTTCCTGCCGGAGAAGCTAACAAGACATTAGATACCGTCAAAGAAATTTACCGTGTGCTGATAGAAGAGCAGTTTGACCGAAAGGATTTACTGATTGCCCTTGGCGGAGGCGTTGTCGGTGATATCACAGGCTATGCGGCTGCTACGTATTTGCGCGGTATCGACTTTATTCAGGTACCCACGACGCTGATTGCGCAGTCAGACAGCAGTATAGGCGGTAAGACGGGCGTCGATTTTGACGGGTACAAAAATATGGTTGGCGCTTTCTATATGCCGAAACTTGTCTATATGAATATTGCTGTTCTAAAAGAACTTGATGACAGGCAGTTCTATGCCGGATTTGCGGAAGTTATGAAGCATGGTCTGATTAAAGATACCGGATTTTATGAATGGCTTTTGGACAATATGTATGAGATTCATGACAGGGATATCGATGTACTGATTGAAATGATTATAAAAAGTTGTACCATCAAAAAGCTTGTGGTTGAGAAAGATCCGAAGGAACAAGGAGAACGTGCGTTATTGAATTTTGGTCATACCATCGGTCATGCCATTGAGAAAGCAATGAATTTCGAAATGCTGCATGGGGAGTGCATAGCCCTTGGAATGGTCGCCGCCGCCCATATCTCATGGAAGCATAATTGGCTTTCAATGGATGAATACTATGAAGTACGCGATATGTTTGTACCTTTTAATCTACCGATTACGATAGACTCTGTCGACCCGGAAGAAATATTGCGTCTGACGAAATCCGACAAGAAGATGGATGCCGGACAGATTAAATTTGTACTGCTTAAGAAGGTCGGTAAAGCTGTGATTGACAAAACGGTTACGGATGAAGAAATCTTGGAAGCAATCCGAGAAATTTATTTTAGTGATGAGGATGCAAAAGAATGAATTTAAAAAAGAAATTATGTTTGCTGCTGGATATTCTGGGAATTATCGTTTTGGTTGCATTGGACCAGTTTACGAAATACCTTGCCGTAATCCACTTGAAAGATAAACCGGCATATATTATCATCAACGGTATACTTGAACTGAATTATCTCGAAAACAGAGGTGCTGCATTCGGTATGCTGCAGAATCAGAAAGTATTCTTCATATTTGTAGCAGTTGTAATCCTCGGAGTTATCGGCTACGTGCTTTTTAAGACGCCAGACGCCAAAAAGTATCGAATCCTGCATCTTCTGCTCAGTCTGATTGCCGCCGGCGCCATCGGAAATATGATTGACCGGGTGCGTTTTGATTATGTAGTTGATTTTATTTACTTTGTTTTGATTAATTTCCCAATTTTTAACGTGGCTGATATTTATGTGACGATTTCAACAATTGCGCTTGTTATTTTACTTTTATTTGTTTATAAAGAGAATGACTTGAACTTTATCAGCTTTAAGCAAAAGCGTTATCGTGAAATAAAATAGCAACTGTTAGGAAAAAATATGGAACCATTCGTATATCAAATTGGGCTGGGAGAGGACGATGAAAGGCTGGATAAATGGATCAGTGGTACATTGCCTGACCTATCCCGCTCCTATATTCAGAAGTGTATCAAAGAGCAAGCCGTACTCATTAACGGAAAGCCGCAAAAGGCAAGTTATCGTCTGAGAGTGGAAGATGAAATTGTATTTGATGTTCCCGAGGCTGTGGAACCCAATATCGAAGCCGAAGATATTTTACTCAGCATTTTATACGAGGATGAGGATGTGCTTGTCGTAGACAAACCGAAGGGCATGGTCGTCCATCCTGCACCCGGTCATTATAGTGGAACGCTGGTCAACGCTGTCATGTATCACTGCAAAGACCGGCTTTCAGGTATCAACGGCGTTATGCGTCCCGGCATTGTGCACCGTATCGATAGAGATACGACAGGATCATTACTCGTATGTAAAAACGACCATGCACATAATTCAATTGCCGAACAGCTTAAAGAACATACGATTACGCGAAAATACCGGGCTATTGTCCATGGCGTTATCACTTTGGACGCCGGTACAGTCGATGCGCCTATCGGCAGAGATCCAAAAGAACGCAAGAAAATGGCTGTGACCAATATAAACGGAAAGACTGCTGTCACACATTATACGGTATTACAGCGTTTTAGAGATTATACTTACATCGAATGTCAATTGGAGACAGGACGGACGCATCAAATACGCGTTCATATGGCAAGCATCGGTCACCCATTGTTAGGGGATGAAGTATACAGCAGCATACGCGCACCTTATCATCTGGAAGGTCAGACACTTCATGCCATGACACTTGGATTTATTCATCCTGTTACCAGAGAATATGTAGAGGTGACGGCCCCGTTGCCGGAATATTTCGAACATCTTCTGCATATTTTATAAGCAACTATAGCCAACAGGCCAAATATTTATACATGTGCATAAATATGCAACAATTGTATAAGTATTTGGCTCAATTTATTTAGTTGTTTTCAATGCGCTTCTAAGGAATTTCTTAATAAATATTGTAT
>VSOA01000167.1 GCA_009774585.1 Lachnospiraceae bacterium | reverse complement strand
ATATAGCAGTGCGCTGAGGAGACTAGTGTGAAAAATCCGTATGCGGAAGATTTTTCACACGCAAATTTGTGCTTGCGCCCAAATTCGCAGGTTGAGCAAGAATGGAGGATTAGTGTGAAATTATTATCGGTGGCAATACCAAGTTATAACTCGGAAGCATATATGAGAAAATGCATCGACTCGCTGTTAGTAGGCGGAGAGGATGTGGAGATTCTGATTGTTGACGACGGCTCTACTGATAGAACAGGAGCCATAGCGGATGAATACGAGAAAAATTATCCTTCTATCGTGAAGGCAGTCCACAAGGAGAACGGCGGACACGGTTCGGCAGTCAATGCCGGCTTGGAGCATGCTTCCGGATTGTATTTTAAAGTGGTAGACAGTGACGATTGGGTTAAAGAGAGCGCATATTTTAAGATTTTGGAAGTTCTGCGTGATATTACAGAGGGAGATTCCACGCTTGATATGCTGATCAGCAATTTTGTCTATGAGAAGGAGGGCGAGACGAAGCATAAGGTTATGAAATACCGTCATGCACTTCCGCAGGATAAGATTTTTACATGGAGTGAAGTAAAGCACTTCCATAAAGGACAGTATATATTGATGCATTCGGTTATTTTCCGGACAAGACTGCTTAGGGAATGCGGGCTGAAACTGCCGGAGCATACTTTCTATGTGGACAATATTTTTGTGTTTGAGCCGCTGCCGTTCGTGAGGAACATGTATTATCTGGATGTGAACTTTTATCGGTATTATATAGGCAGGGAAGGGCAGTCCGTCAATGAGGATATCATGATATCAAGAGTGGATCAGCAGATTAAGGTCAATAAGATTATGGTAGACTATTTGTCTGATAATATGGACAGAGTATATACGAAGCGTAAACTGAAAAATTATATGGTCAATTATTTGGAAATTATAACAGTTATCTCTTCGATTCTTTTAATCCGCTCTGGCACGGAAGAAAATTTGGAGAAAAAACAGGAGTTATGGAAATATATTAAGAAGAAAGATATGAGATTATATATGCGGCTGCGTTACGGAGTATTAGGAAATTCCATGAATCTTCCGGGCAAAAGCGGCAGGAAGATATCCGTGGAAGGATATAAAATTTGTAGAAGATTCTATAAATTTAATTAGCCGCAGATTCTGCGGCTAATGTTGTAAACGGCTATTTTAACTGATTTCCGGCTTTCTCTTATGGCGTTTGTGTAATCCGTGATAGAAGTTAATTAATACATCTGACTGATATACGATACCATACATGACTGCCGCCATGATGAAAGCGGTGAGCACATCAAATGCCGAGTGCTGTTTGATAAACATGGTTGACATAATTATAGAAACGCATAGGATGAAAGACCCGATGCGGATTCCTTTATGTTTTTCTAAGCGGCGGCTCTTCATAACGGCGATATGACAGCCAAGCGAATTATATACATGAATGCTGGGCCATAAATTCGTTGGTGTATCTGCCTTATATAGCGTGGCTACCAAATGTGTGAACACATTGTCGCGCGGCATAATATAGGGTCTTAGGTGATGCCCGTTAGGCCATAACGTAGATACAAGAAGAAATACGGTCATGCCGGTGAAGAGGAAAGTGCATGTCCTGAAGTAATCGTCTTTGTCACGGAAGAAAAAGTACATGACAACGACGGCCACATATGCAAACCATAGCAGGTATGGAATGACAAATACTTCACAGAACGGGATGTGGTCGTCAAGCGCCACATGGATTATTTTATAATGGTTTGTGACGGTTCTTTCCAAGTGACCGAACCATGCCATATATATAACGCCGTAGATGATTAACGGAATTGCATGTCTGTATTTTGCAAGAAAACTTTTCATGATGTTACTTCCCCATTTTACTTTAAACAAACGCTTTTGCCAAAAACGAAGCTACGGCAAGCGGTAACAAATCTGCCGTATTTCATTGTGAAATCATATAAACTGATATATCTGTTATATGCCCTGCTTGTCACAAATATTCATTTTATAGATGTTATCATAGCAGATTGCATGGAAAAGTCAAAATAAGATTTTCATAAATATTTCTTAATTTTTCATGAAAAAGTGTTCATTGTGTTCAATCTAAGAACCGCAGTCTTTGCTTAAGACAGGAAATACTGATCTGACTGGATTTCCAATACACTTCGCCGTCGGTATGCACCCATAGCGGGAGAGAAGTTTTAATGCGCACGGATGAAGCTGTATAATGATCGATTTGTGGGAATATATAGTGTTTGCCGAAGAACGCAGTCGGGAGGGCAATAAGGATCAGAAGCTTGGGCAGATTGCCAACTACGCATAAATCTAACATACCGTCTCCATTGTCGGCTTGAGGACAGAAACAGAAACCGCCGCCTTCATATGGATGAATCATAAATGCGGTGAATAGAAATTTTGGGATACGGATGACGTCCCTGCCATCAAGATATATTTCGCATGCTACGGGCTTAGCGGTAATTAACTGCTTCAGCGCGATGCCGAGATAAGTTAACTTACCAAGCCTAAGTTTGTTCAGGGTATTCTTAATAGAAGAAGAGAGCGCTTCTTCACAAACGGCGGCATCGAAACCGATTCCGCTGCTGACGATAAAATATCTGCTTTTTTGCTCCGGGCATTTATGAAGTCTGGACATGATATGCGTATCGCTTTCATAGGTCAGGATACCCAAATCAATCATGCGGGGATGTGCGCCGTCAAGAATTTTTGTCATCAGTTTGACCGGATCGTGTTCAAGCTTCAGTGCTCTTGCGAGATCGTTGCTTGAACCGGTGGGAATATATCCGAGATTTACCATATCAAAGTCTGAAATACCCTGCAGCGCTTCGTTGACAGTACCGTCCCCGCCGAGAACGATCAGATTAATCGGATTGTGGGCAGTCGTGGTTTTAGAAGTAATTTTTTCGGTAAGTTCCGTTACATGCCCGATATGATTCGAGTGGTATGTCTTGTAAGGAATATTTCTTTCAGACAGTAGTTTTTCAAAAGATTTCCATATCGAGAGACCTTTGCCGGATTTAGATGTCGGATTGATAATAATATGGTACATAAAGACTCCCCTCTTCTATAAGTATAGGTAAAACTTATATTTAGTATATCATGCAGTAATTGTTTCTGGCAAACAATGAATTCTTGCTAGGAAGGATAAGACGCGGCAGTCCGGGCAGACGCTGCCCGGACAAGTCGGGTCAGACACAATCCAAACATGCAGTTGCACCATGAACGTTCATTGTGGTATACTAATACCAATTTTATGCAGGATGAAACAAGGATAGGATAAATCCGAGACACGATGAATTAAGGATAGGATAAATCCAAGACACGATGAATCAAATATTGAGGTAAATCTAAGAAAGGCAGGAACAAAGAATGTATTCATTGGATGAAGTAAGGGTGGCAGACCCGGAGATTGCGCAGGCTATTGAGGCGGAACAGCAGAGACAGAATTCCCATATAGAACTGATTGCTTCAGAGAACTGGGTAAGCAAAGCGGTTATGGCGGCTATGGGCAGTCCGTTGACGAACAAATATGCGGAAGGATATCCGGGGAAAAGGTATTACGGTGGCTGTGAGTGTGTGGATGTAGTGGAGGATCTGGCAAGAGACCGTGCCAAGGAGTTATTTGGCTGTGAGTATGTCAATGTACAGCCGCATTCCGGGGCGCAGGCAAATATGGCAGTCTTTTTTGCAGTGATGGAGCCGGGGGATACCTTTATGGGTATGAATCTGGATCATGGTGGACATTTGTCACACGGTTCACCGGTCAATATGTCAGGTAAGTATTTTAAATGTGTTCCTTATGGTGTGAATGATGATGGATTCCTTGATTATGATAATGTGCGCAAGATCGCATTGGAGTGCAGACCTAAGATGATCGTAGCCGGTGCTTCTGCGTATGCGAGAACGATTGACTTCAAGAAGTTCAGAGAGATTGCGGATGAAGTCGGCGCTGTATTGATGGTAGATATCGCGCACATTGCCGGTCTTGTGGCGGCAGGCTTGCATCCGAGTCCGATTCCGTATGCGCATGTGACGACAACAACAACACACAAGACGCTTCGCGGACCTCGTGGCGGCATGATCATGTCCAGTCAGGAAGTAGCGGACAAGTATAACTTTAATAAGGCGATTTTCCCGGGTATTCAGGGCGGCCCGTTGATGCATGTGATCGCGGCTAAGGCTGTCTGCTTTAAAGAGGCGTTGGATCCGGCGTTCAAGAAATATCAGCAGGGAGTTGCGGATAATGCACAGGCGCTTTGCAAAGGATTGCAGAACAGAGACGTTAAGATTGTATCCGGCGGAACGGACAATCACCTTATGCTGGTTGACTTGACACCGTATGATCTTACGGGTAAAGCGGTTGAGAAGCTTTTGGATGAGGCGCATATCACCGCTAATAAGAATACGATTCCCAATGATCCGAAATCACCGTTTGTAACGAGCGGTATCCGTCTTGGCACTCCGGCAGCGACTTCGAGAGGATTAAATGCGGAAGATATGGATCGGGTAGCGGAAGCTATTTCCATCGTGATTAAAGAAGGCGAAGGCGGAATAGAGAAGGCGCGTGCAATCATTAAGACATTGACGGATAAGTATCCGCTCATTTAGTGACAAAGGAATTCGGAAGAAACAAATGCGCAGTATTGCGTTCTATTATTTAGAGAATTTCTGCAGGGACACGGGTTTGTAATCCAACATTGCCTGTGTTTGTCCCTGCGGATTATTTATATCTGTTTTACAGTTTCAGCGCGCTGCTTATGCTTTATCTTGCTGGAGCGGCTTTTCGGCTCTATGCTTTAAAATGGGCAGTAAGAGTGGGGCGGCAGTGCCTCTGACGGTTATCTGAACTTCTTTTTTTCTATATGCAAAGGTATCATACATGAATATGTCTTACATAAATATCCATAATATTGACATTCATTCATTGTCTTTGTTAAAATAATAGCATGGGTAAATTATATGACTAGACACAGGGGGAAATGGTTATGTATCATTGCCATATGCATTTATATTTAGCGGGATGTCAGATCAAAACAGTCGAGACAATTAAAGATATGAAACCGCTTGAACAGTTTACGCATACATTTATGGAGAGTGACGGTATAGACGAGACAATGGCGGCGGAAGCGGATATAATCTGGCTTGGACTGCAGGGAATGGATGTCAGGAAAGCCGTGCAGACAATGATACGCGCTAAGCGTGAGGAGGCGGAACTAATCGTGCTCGCAGACAAGGAGCAGATGCTGTTTCTTTCAGAAGAACTGCCGCAAATTAAAGACGTCTGGATAATGCCGATGGAAGAAGAGGAGTTGAGGTTCCGGTTCTTAAGGTGGCAGCAGGCATGTAAGACGAGTAATGATTGCAGGCAGACAAGCCATTATCTCGATGCAGCCATTGACAACAGTCCGAATCTGATCTGGTTTAAGGATGTAGACGGCGTACACATGAAAGTCAATAACAGTTTCTGTGATGCGGTCAATAAAACCAAAGAGCAGGTGCAGGGACAAAGACATGCCTATATATGGGATGTGGAAGAGGATGACCCGGCATGTATCGAATCAGAGCAGAAGGTCATGAGTACCCGTAAAACCTGTATAGCCGAAGAGGTCATTCAAGTAGGCAATGAGCAGAGGACTCTTATTACATATAAGTCTCCTTTATATAATATCGATGGTAGTGTATTTGGTACGATAGGCATAGGAATTGATGTTACAAGAGAACGGGAATATGAGAAGGAAGTATTAAGGAAAACCCGTATTTTGGAGACTGTTTTTACAAGTATAGATTGTGGAGTCTTATGTCATTCGTTGGACGGTTCCCGCATTTTAAGTGTGAATGAGGCGGCGCTTAAGATTTTGGGGTATGCGTCCAAGGAAGAACTTCTTGATAAAGGATTTGATATGGTAGCATCTTCCGTGTTGGAGGAAGATAAGGAGATTCTTCAGAGTAAAATCGAAGAACTTAAGAATGAAGGCGACAGCACGAGTGTGGAATACCGTGTAAAACATAAAGACGGCAAAGTACTGCATGTTACAGGAAACGTGAAGCTGCTGCAGGAAAATGGCGAGATGTTCTATCAACGTTTCATGTTAGACTGCACTGAGCAGAAGATACGTGAGAGGAATAATGCAAGGCGCCAGATGGAACTGGTTCAGGCATTAACGATAGACTATCGCCTCGTATGCTTTTTTGATATTGACACAGGGGTGGGAAGCACCCTCAGAAATGATGATTATGACGGCAGTCTGTTTGGCGTTATATTTAACGGAGATATTATATTTAAGGAAAGCATAGAGCGATATGCGCGTGATTTTGTCTGTGAGGAAGATCGGGAGGTGTTCCTTCGTGAGTGCGCTCAGGAGAAAATCAGAGCAGAACTGAATGACAAGAAGTCATACTGCGTCAGATACCGCATTATGAGAGCGGACGTCGTAGAATATTTTGAAGTCAAGATAGCACGTGTGGGCATTAGGGAAGGCCATTACGAAGTAGTTCTCGGTTTCCATAGTGTGGATGAAGCAACCCGCAGCGAAATGGAGCAGAAAGGAATGCTTCAGGATGCACTTTCACAGGCGAACAAGGCAAGTCAGGCAAAGAGTGTATTTTTGTCGAATATGTCCCATGATATCCGTACGCCTATGAATGCGATCGTCGGATTTACGACTCTTGCGATTACGCACATCGACCGTCAGGAACAGGTTAAAGAATATCTGGAGAAGATTATGACTTCGGGCAACCACCTGCTCAGCCTGATCAATGATGTACTGGATATGAGCCGTATTGAGAGCGGTAAGATACGGCTGGATGAGAAACCGTGCAGTCTGCCTGACATTGTGCATGGTCTATGTAATATTTTGCAGGCTGACGTACGTGCGAAGCAGTTGGAACTCTATATTGATACGGTTGATGTTATGAACGAGGAGATATACTGTGATAAGCTGAGATTGAATCAGGTACTCTTGAATGTGGTCAGCAATTCCGTGAAATATACGGAGCAGGGCGGCACTATAAGTATTCGCATTACGGAGGAAGACAGTACAGACGGATTTGCGAAATATGTGTTTAGTGTTAAAGACACGGGCATCGGTATGAGCAAGGATTTTGTGGAACATATTTTTGAGCCGTTTGAACGTGAGGAAAATTCTACCATCAGCGGTATACAAGGAACAGGACTTGGTATGGCGATTACAAAGAACATCGTCGATCTGATGGGCGGAGATATCGAAGTCTACAGTAAGCAGGGAGAAGGTACAGAGTTTATTGTTTCTTTTGTATTTCGTCTGCATTTCGGAACAGAGCAGGTGTATACGATTCCGGAATTGAGAGACTGCAGGGCGCTGGTGGTTGATAATGATATTAACAGTTGTGAAAGCGTTGCTCATATGCTTGAGCAGATTGGTATGCGCGCCGAATGGGTACAATCAGAAGAAGAGGCGGTAAACCGAGTACAGGACTCCGACAGCGGAGACGGTTACCGGGTTTTTGTGATTGACTGGATGCTGCCGGAAATCGATGGAATTCAGATCGCGCGCAGAATACATCAGCAGACGGATGGGGATGTATTGATTCTTATTTTGACGGCGTATGACTGGGCGGATGTTGAGGACGAGGCAAAAACAGCCGGTGTCAATGCATTTTGCAGTAAACCTTTGTTTATGTCAGAATTAAAGAAGTGTCTGCATGTTGCTTTGCATGGAGATCATGCAGAGGAGCAAGGAAGTGAAGAAAATCTGGATAAGCTGGAAGGCGGACGCATCTTATTAGCGGAGGATGTGGAACTGAATCAGGAAATTGCCGTGGAGATTCTGGGCGATGCCGGTTTTGTCACGGAGGTTGCGGATAACGGACAGATTGCGGTAGAGATGATAGAGAAATCGGAACCGGGCTATTATCAACTGATACTGATGGATATACAGATGCCTGTGATGAATGGTTATGAGGCGACAAAGGCAATTCGCAAACTGGAGAATAAGGAACTGGCTTCGATACCGATTCTGGCAATGTCCGCTAATGCTTTTGAAGAGGATAAGCAGGAAGCGTTAAAGAGCGGAATGAACGGTCATATTGCAAAGCCTATTGACATTGACAGTATGTTTGCGACTTTGGGCAGTGTGCTTGGTAAGTAAGGAAACAGTAAATGGATGAACTATAGGCAAGACGCCTTACGATATAGTATAGAG
>VSOA01000166.1 GCA_009774585.1 Lachnospiraceae bacterium | reverse complement strand
CGCTTTTGTCTAACGATGACGATAACAAGGTGTTTTATATCGGGTTCCGGACGCCGCCCAAGGATAGCACAGGGGTGGCGCATATTGTGGAACATACCGTACTGTGCGGTTCAGATAAATTCCCTGTCAAGGATCCGTTTATCGAACTGGCAAAGGGTTCGCTTAATACGTTCTTAAATGCGATGACTTATCCGGATAAAACGGTATATCCTGTCGCAAGCTGCAATGACAAGGATTTTCAGAATCTGATGGATGTCTATCTGGATGCGGTTTTTCATCCGGATATCTATCACGAGGAGAAAATTTTTAAGCAGGAAGGCTGGCACTATGAAATGGAAAATGCCGAAGATGAACTGACCATCAACGGCGTTGTTTACAGTGAGATGAAAGGGGCCTATTCTTCGCCTGACGACGTACTTTGGAGAGAAATCATGAATTCCCTCTATCCGCATACCGCTTATTCCGTAGAGTCCGGCGGGGACCCGGATGTGATTCCGCAGCTCACCTATGATGAGTTTCTGGCGTTCCATAAGAAATATTATCATCCGTCCAACAGTTATATCTATCTGTACGGAGATATGGATATGGCGGAGAAATTACAGTATATTGACGAGGAGTACCTTTCTAAATATGATGCGCTCGCAGTAGATTCGGAACTTACGACAGAGCCGGCTTTTAAGGAGACTCTGACGGTAGAACGTGAGTATCCGATTATGGAGAGCGAATCGGAGAAAGATAATACTTATCTTTCGTATAACATTTCACTGGGAGTGCAGCCGGATAGAAAGTTCTGCTATGCATTTTCAACGCTCGTTGATGTGCTGTGTATGGTGCCGGGCGCACCGGTTAAACAAGCGCTTCTGGATGCCGGAATCGGTACAGATTTAAACTGTGCATATGACACGGGAGTGAAACAGCCCTATTTTTCCATGGTGGCAAAAAATGCCAATACGGATCAGAAAGAAGAGTTTGTCCGCGTAGTGGAAGAAACTTTGGAGAAATTGTCGAAGAGCGGACTGGATAAGAAAGCGATCAGAGCAAATCTGAACAATAGTGAATTTAAGTATAGAGAGGCGGATTTCGGTTCTTACCCGAAGGGACTTATGTATGGTCTGCAAATGTTGGAGACATGGCTTTATGATGATACGAAGCCTTTTACCAACGTGGAACTGTTGGAGACTTATCAGGAGTTGAAACAGGAGGTGGAAACCGGCTACTACGAGGAACTTATTAGGGACTATCTGGTTCACAATACACACAAGAGCGTAGTGGTGGTGAAACCGGTCAAGGGACTTACCGGCAGAAAAGAAAAACGGCTGGCGGATGAACTGGCACAGAAGAAAGCCGCCATGAGTAAAGAAGAAATTGAACGGATTGTCAGGGAGACGGAGGAACTAAAGCTTTATCAGGAAGAACCGAGCAGTAAAGAAGCTTTGGCTAAGATTCCGCTGCTGTCCAGAGCCGATATGAGAAAGGGAGCGGCACCTTACTATAATGAGGAAAAAAAGGTAGACGATACTGTATTGTTGTATCATGATATTTTTACGAACGGCATAGGATATCTGCGCTTTATGTTTGACTTGAGGCAGGTTCCGGAGGAACTATTTCCTTATGTTGGGATATTGAAGACGATTCTCGGCTTGGTGAGCACTGAGAATTACAGCTACAGTGAACTGTATAACGAGATTAATATGCAGACCGGCGGTATCGCTCCGGCAGTCAACACATATACGGATGCGCGAGATTTGTCGAAATATACCGCGACGATTGACTTGAAAATTAAAGTGTTGTACGAGAACCTTGCACAGGCGTTTGAACTGGCACAGGAAATACTGATGCGTTCCGACTATACGGATGAGAAGCGATTGTATGAATTGGTAGCTGAAGCGCGCTCCTGCAAGCAGGCGGATATGATGTCAGCAGGTCATACATTGGCGGCAGGCAGAGCGCTGTCTTATCTGTCGAAGCCGGCTATGGTGCTTGAGCATATAAATGGTATTCCGTTCTATCAGTTCTTGGAAGACTTGGAGAAAAACTTCGATGATAGGAAAGAGAGTCTGATTAGAAATTTGCAGAGTGTTGTCCGTTACATTTTCCGTCCGGAGAATCTGCTTGTGGATTACACGGCACAGCAGGAAGGGCTGACGGGAATAGAACCGTTAGTGAAGAAGTTAAAAAGCAGTCTGTATACGGATTCGGTTGCAGGTGCAGGATATGATCCTCAGCCGATTAGGAAAAACGAAGGTTTTATGACTTCGGCACAGATACAGTACGTGTGTCGCGCAGGCAATTTTGAAACAAAGGGACTGCCGTACAACGGCGCGCTCAAAGTATTGCGCGTCATGATGGGATACGATTATCTTTGGACGCAGGTTCGTGTAAAAGGCGGCGCTTACGGTTGTATGTGCAGCTTTGGCAGGTCGGGTGAGAGTTACTTTGTCTCATATAGGGATCCGAATCTTAAGAACACGATCGACGTTTATGAGAATGCAGCAGATTATATCGAGCATTTTGAGGCGGATGAGAGGACCATGACGCAGTATATCATCGGTGCGGTCAGCGAGATGGATATGCCGATGACGCCTGCGATGAAAGGAACGTATTCGCTTACCGGATATATGACGCACTATCCTTTTGAGAAGGTGCAGAAGAACAGAGACGAACTGCTTGCGGCGGACGCGGATACGATACGCGGGCTTGCGAAGTATATCCGGGCGTTTATGGATGCGGATTGTTTGTGCGTGGTAGGAAATGAGGACAGCATTAAAGGGAGCGGCGAGTTGTTCGGGAGAACGGATTACCTCTTCCATTAAAAGGCAGCAGATTATATAAGCAGTAAACGAAAGTTTTGTTATAATGCAACTTTTTGCCATTGTGAAAGGTATTTTAAGTAGAAACAATAGTGATTTCATAATGGAGGAGAACAGTATGAAAAAGAGACAATTAGTGGGAACGTTATTTGTGACAGGTATGATGGTGTCGGCGCTTACCGGATGCGGAGGTGCATCCGATGCGGCGAAATCAGCTCCCATGGCTTACGAAGCGGAATCTGCCTATGATTCCGCAGGCTATGACGGTGGAAGTTATGCTTTTAATAATGCCGAAACGTCGGCAACGCAGGAAGCGGCAGCGGAAGAATATGCGTATGATGACGCGGCGGAAGCCGGAGGCGGGCAGACACAAGAAGTACAAGATGCGCTGGCAGGCAGAAAGCTGATCAAGAACGTAAATTTAAGCGTGGAGACAGAGCAGTTTGACGTGCTTGTTCCGAATCTTGAGAAAAGGGTTACTGCGCTTGGCGGCTACATAGAGGACATGTCCAGCTACAATAGAAATGACCATTATTCTTCCGACTATGTGGGCACCAAATATCTGCGCTATGCGAATATGACGGTGCGCATTCCGAAAGAAAATCTGGATACGTTTCTGAACGAGGTGGGAGAGCAGTCTAATATTGTGAGCCGTTCGGAGAATGTGACGGACGTGACGCTGCAATATGTAGATTTGGAGAGTCATAAGAAGGCACTCACAACAGAGCAGGACAGACTGATTGAACTGATGGAACAGGCGGAGACTGTGGAAGATATCATTACGATAGAGGGAAGGCTTTCTGAGGTCAGATATCAGCTTGAGAGCATGGAATCCCAGCTTCGTACTTATGATAATAAGATTGATTACAGTACCGTATATTTAAATATCGACGAAGTTGAGCGTTATACCCCTACGGAGGAAGTGACAACGGGCGAGCGCATCCGCGACGGATTTGTCGACAGTCTGAAAGGAGTCGGGCGCGGTATCAGTAATTTCGCGATCTGGTTCGTGGTGAATCTTCCTTATCTGGCAGTGTGGGCAGTCATTATTATCTGCATCATACTGGTTGTAAGACTGGTTATCAGGAAGTTAGAGAAAAGCAATGTAAAGAAGGCTGCTAAGAGGGTAACAAATCCGTATTATATGCAGAATCCGTACCAGATACAAAATAACAATCAGGCGCAGAACATGAATCAGGCAGAGAACGCCGGACAGAAGCAGAATACTGTTCAGGAGTCAGAGAACGATTCGATGACCGAACCTGACAATGAATGAGATACGAAAGGATATCCATGGAAAATAAAACAGTGAACAAACAGTTTAAGGCTGGTTTCGCCACGCTCATCGGCAGACCAAACGTCGGAAAGTCTACCTTGATGAATGCGCTGATCGGACAGAAGATTGCTATCACGTCCAACAGACCGCAGACGACCAGAAATAAGATTCAGACCGTATATACTTCGGAGGAAGGGCAGATTGTGTTTCTCGATACCCCGGGTATCCATAAGGCGAAAAACAAACTGGGGACTTATATGGTGAATGTGGCGGAGCGCACGCTCTCTGAAGTTGACGTGGTATTGTGGCTGGTGGAGCCGACTGATTATATCGGCGCTGGCGAGCAGCATATTGTTGAACAGTTAAAGAAGACGAATACCCCGGTCATACTTGTCATTAATAAGATTGATACGGTCAGAAAAGAATTGATACTTACTTTTATCGATGCGTACAGGAAGCAGCTTGATTTTGCGGAGATAGTGCCCGTATCGGCGCTTAAGAAGGATGGGCTTGACGTACTGATCACATGCATTATGAAATATCTGCCTTACGGAGAACCTTTCTATGACGAGGATACGGTGACGGATCAACCCATGCGCCAGATCGTGGCTGAACTAATCAGGGAGAAAGCGCTCAAATGTCTGGAGGAAGAAGTGCCGCATGGTATCGCGGTCACGATTGAGATGATGAAGTTTAAGAAGCACATTGTTGATATCGAGGCAACCATTGTCTGTGAACGGGATTCACATAAAGGAATCATTATCGGAAAGCAGGGCAGTATGCTCAAGAAAATCGGTTCCTTGGCAAGACCGGACATCGAAGAGCTGGTGGAACGGCAGGTGAATCTGAAGCTTTGGGTGAAGGTTAAGAAGGACTGGCGGGACAGTGATTATCTGCTGAAAAATTTCGGTTATAATCCGAAAGAAACAGAATAGAAAAAGGCAAATCTGCGAACCCTAAACACTAGTTGATGAGAGAGGATTAGGGGCGTAAGATGAATGAGATAAATTACTGGGAAAGATTTATGACCACCGGGAAAATCGACGATTTTCTGGCATATAAAAACGCAGAAGAAGACCCACGGCCCTATGGCTGCGAGAGAAAGGAAGAGTCAGGGGAACATTCTCATGCAGGAATATACACAGATTACGGGAATGGTTTTAAAGGCTGAGCCGATCGGCGAATATGATAGAAGAATTGTGATGTTGACAAGAGAGAAGGGTAAAATCTCAGCATTTGCGAGAGGAGCACGCAAGCAGGGCAGCAGACTGCTTGCGGCGACTAACCCCTTCTCTTTTGGAGAGTTTAAGATGTATGCCGGCAGGAATTCCTACAATGTTATGGAAGCCTCGATCAGTAATTATTTCGAAGGATTGCGGGAGGATTTTGCGGGGGCATACCACGGCATGTATTTTTTGGAGTTGACGGATTACTATACAAGAGAAAATAATGATGAAAAGGAAATGCTGAAACTTCTTTATCAGTCATTACGGGCATTAATGCATCCGGGTCTGTCCAATCGTCTGATACGTTACATATTTGAGATGAAAGCGATGGTTTTAAACGGAGAATTTCCGGGTATGCCGTCAAGCGGAGGTTGGGATATATCCACTGAATATGCGGTTTCTTATATTATGAATTCAAGTATCGAAAAACTGTATACGTTTACCGTGACCGACGAAGTGTTATGTCAGCTTAAGGAGATTGCGGACGATTATCGGGTACGATATCTGGACAGAACGTTTAAAAGTCTTGAAATTGTGGATAATCTTTAATATAATGTAATGCAGTATATTGTCGGTATAGAATTGACCGGAGAGGAAAGCTTATGCAAAAAAGAATAATTGTTCTGCTTATGCTGATAATGACAGGCTGTCTCGTTGGATGCGGACGAGATAAAGCGCCAGAAGTCAGTTCCGTTTCCATTGACAAAGACGGGGGAATCCTGCATCAGATTGTGAGAGGATTTGAAGAAAATTATGACATGGATGAGATTCAGAAGTTTGCGTCGGACAGAGTTGCGGAGT
This sequence comes from Lachnospiraceae bacterium, assembly GCA_009774585.1. Classification (GTDB taxonomy): domain Bacteria; phylum Bacillota; class Clostridia; order Lachnospirales; family Lachnospiraceae; genus UBA3282. The sequence goes on along the minus strand of VSOA01000166.1, from coordinate 2,100 downwards.
ATTGTGCGGAGAACGGTGATAACAGCGTAACCCTTGAATCTGTTGATAAGGCGGATGACAAGGTGGTGATTCAGCTTCGTTATGCGTCAGGTCCGGACTATCATGATTTCAACCACAGGGAGATGTTTATCGGTTCTGTGACGGAAGCAAATGAACAGGGATATCAGTTAGAAAATGTGGCGTTTATTTCACCGGACGGTAAGCCAATGGAACTGGGATATATGGAAGAACAGGATAAAACGCAGATTGTGATTGTAGGAACCAAACCTACGGAAGAACTCTTGGTGAACGTTTATGGAAAAGTGCTCTATATTAATCAGAGCGCCACAAGTGATGAGGATGTTTCTTTTGCCGGCAAGAAAGGTGTGCGTATTACACATCCGCATATAGAAGGTGGAGAGAATGAAAGCATTTTATCATATATTGTATTTCAGTGACGGATATGACGGGGCGTGCTTAACAATCAATCAATTCGATTATTAGTGATAAAAACCTGCCGTATGTGCGGGAGAGGATAGAAAGGGCATATATGATGGAAAAGACAATGGAAAAAATAGTAGCGTTATCGAAAGCGAGAGGGTTTGTGTATCCCGGATCCGAGATTTACGGAGGACTGGCGAACACATGGGATTTCGGTAATCTGGGTGTGGAACTTAAGAATAATATCAAAAAGGCATGGTGGCAGAAATTTGTGATGGAGAGTCCCTACAATGTAGGCGTGGACTGCGCTATCCTGATGAATCCGCAGACATGGGTGGCAAGCGGACATCTGGGAAGTTTCTCCGATCCGCTTATGGACTGTAAAGAATGCCATGAGAGATTCCGTGCGGACAAGATTATAGAAGACTATGTAGCCGAGCAGGGTATGACGCTTGAGGGATCCGTGGATGGCTGGAGCCAGCAGCAGATGAAAGATTTTATTGAGGAACATAATATTCCTTGCCCGACATGCGGCAAACATAACTTTACGGATATCAGACAGTTTAATCTGATGTTCAAGACATTCCAAGGCGTTACGGAGGATGCTAAGAACACCGTATATCTGCGTCCGGAGACAGCACAGGGTATTTTTGTCAATTTCAAGAATGTACAGAGGACTTCCCGCAAGAAGATTCCTTTCGGTATCTGTCAGGTGGGCAAGTCATTCAGGAATGAGATTACGCCCGGTAACTTTATCTTCCGTGTAAGAGAGTTTGAGCAGATGGAGATGGAGTTCTTCTGTGAGCCGGATACTGACTTGGAATGGTTTGCATATTGGAAACAGTATTGTATTGATTTCTTAAAGAGTCTGGGTATGAAAGAGGAAGAGATGCGCGTGCGTGACCATGATCCGGAAGAACTTTCATTCTACTCCAAGGCGACTACGGATATTGAGTTTCTGTTCCCCTTCGGATGGGGTGAATTGTGGGGCATTGCGGACAGAACCAATTATGACCTGACACAGCATCAGAATACTTCCGGTGAGGATATGTCTTATTTTGACGATACGAAAAATGAGAAATATATTCCTTATGTGATTGAGCCGTCACTCGGTGTGGAGAGGCTTTTCCTTGCCGTGCTCTGCGGCGCTTATGACGAAGAAGAGATCGGTGAGGGCGATGTGCGTACTGTACTGCATTTTCATCCGGCGCTGGCACCGGTGAAGATTGGCGTGCTTCCGCTCTCCAAGAAGTTAAACGAGGGTGCGGAGAAGATTTTTGCGCAGCTTTCCAAGAAATATAACTGCGAGTTCGATGACAGAGGCAATATTGGTAAGAGATACCGCAGACAAGATGAAATCGGAACGCCATTCTGTGTTACATATGATTTTGATTCCGAGACGGACGGATGTGTGACCGTAAGATTCCGTGACTCCATGGAGCAGGAGAGAATTGCGATTGCCGAACTGGATGCTTATTTTGCGGATAAATTTACGTTTTAAGTAGGGAATGATTTTATAATGAAAGATTTGATTGAGAGAAAGAAAGGATAGAGAAACTACGATGAAACCATATGGCGTAAATGATTTACGAAGAATGTTCCTTGAATTTTTTGAAAGTAAAGAACATTTAAAAATGAAAAGTTTTTCACTGGTGCCGCACAATGACAATAGCTTATTGT